>VBLN01000125.1 GCA_005878685.1 Deltaproteobacteria bacterium
GCGCTGCGTTTACGGTTTGTTCTCTCAAATTCCGGGTTGGTATAGAGATAGCGCCCTTCAGTATCCTTGAGAAATATCATCGACGGGCAATTATCCATAAACGTTTTGAGTAGCGTCTGACTCTGGCGCAAGGCTTCCTCCGCCTGCTTGCGCTCGGTGATATCGCGCGTGATTTTAGAGAAGCCGCGCAGCTTTCCAGAATCGTCCCGCAGGGCCGTGATGACGGCGCTGGCCCAGAAAAGCGAGCCGTCCTTCCGCACGCGCCAGCCTTCATCTTCAAACCGACCTTCGGCTGCAGCCACTTTTAGGGCTTGTTCCGGCTTGCCGCGCTCGATATCCGCTGGGGGATAAAAACTGGAACAGTGCTTGCCGATGATCTCTTGTGCCTGGTAACCCTTGATGCGTTCGGCGCCGGTGTTCCAACTGACCACGACCCCCTCGGGATCTAACATGAAGATCGCGTAGTCCCTGACTCCTTCGACCACCAACCGGAACCTCTCTTCGCTCTGCCGAACGACCTGCTCGGCCTGAATGCGCTCGCTGATGTCGCGCACGAGCCAGCGCAGGCCGGTTAAACGACCTTCGCCATCGACTATCCGAGCTACGCTGAGGGCGGCGGGGAAAGATTCCGTTTTGTTCCACAACATTAACTGAACCGTCCACTCTCCTGCCATGTCTTCTTTAACCAGACGGTTTAGCAGTTCGAAGAATTCTTTGTGATCCTTTTCCCTGAGGAAGGAAATCATGGGCTTGTGCTCAAGATAGTCCTGGCGGCAGTTGAGCATGGTCGCGGCAACGCTGTTGGCTTCGGTGATTTTTCCCCAGGGATCGGTCACCAGATAGCCTGCCGGAGCGAATTCAAACAGTTCGAGGTATCGTTGTCGCTCGGCTTCCACTTCTAGCCGGGAGGTGGCCAATTCATCGTTATATTGGCGCATCTCCTCTGCCGACACCTGCAACTCTTCCAAAGCGATGGAGAGTTCTTCCAGCGCCTCGTGCAGCAGCCCCTGTTGGCTGAGTGATGTCCCGGCACGCTGATGGAGAGCGTCCAAGCGACTGCGCGCGGATTCTATTTGCTGGGCGAGCTTTCCTTCTTTCACCGCTGCTTTCATCTCCGCTCTTTTTTCACCATAAAGGCCGCGCTACGGTTCCTCTTCTTCCATCAATAAAATGACCCCGTGCCGCTGTCCATTATGGGTCAGGAGGGGAGTGCAGGTGATGCGGCATTTGATAACCTTGCCCCGGCGATTGGTGGCGTCCAACGCTACCTCCTGGTATTCGGCCTCACCGGACAAGCAGGGGCGAATGACTCCCCTCAGTCGCTCGACCGGCAGGCCGATATCCAGGTTCAATAAGGATCGGCCCTGGACCTCATCGGCCCTGAGACCCCAGAGATCCTCGGCCCTGTGGTTCCAGCTAAGGACATTGAGGTTTTGATTCACGACCACGGCCCCCACGTGAAGGCCGGCGACGGTAGACTGCAAAAAAGCATTCGCATGATTGAGCTCGTCGGTGCGCTGGCGCAGCTCGTCGTTGAGTGTCTGCAGCTCCTCGTTGGTGGACTGCAATTCCTCGTTCATGGTCTCGAGCTCCTCGTTGGTGGACTGGAGTTCTTCATTGGTCGTCTGCAGCTCCTCGTTGCTGGACTGCAATTCCTCATTGGTTGTCTCCAGCTCTTCGTTGGCGGACTGAAGCTCCTCACTAACGGTTTGGACCTCTTCCTTGGAGCGCTGGAGGTCCTGCTGAAGCGTGGTGTAGGAAGTGACATCCGGAAAAGAAATGCTCACACCCAGCGGGTTGTTCCCGTCGTCGTAAAGCGGGGTCGCAATGACATCCAAGTACTGAACTTCCCCATTAGCGAAGCGCCGTTCCGCACTGGTCAGCGTAACCGTGCGGCGTTCGGCGTAGGCTGCCTCGATGAGAGAGCGTAACTCCACAGGCCTGTAGGATATCTCCAGGTCCTGCAAGGGCCGCCCGATATCTTTAGGATTTAAAGTAAAGAGGAGTCGTGCCTTCTGGTCAGCGAACGCAAGATTCCCATTTGAGTCGACCAGGATTCTTGCCAGGGATGACGCCTCGAAGGCTAATTCCGGTAGACGATTCGGCGGTGGGATGTTGAGTTTATTGTCGCCGCGTGGTGGGATGGCTAATAAGCGATCGCGCATGTTGACTTCAGGCACCTTGGCAAAGATGCGGTATTTGAGATCCGTGGGAGTAAAGAGGTTGCTGTGAGTGAGCAGCAACTCCGCCCTACCCAAAAAGAGATATCCGTTTCCATTCAGCGCAAAATGAAAGCGGGCCAGGATGCGCCCTTGAGTCTCGGCGTTGAAGTACATAATGGTGTTGCGGCAGATCAGCAAATCGAGCCGGGAGATGGGGGCGTCCTGGACCAGGTCATGGCGCCCGAAGATAACGGTGCGTCTGAGATCAATGCGAAAGGTATAGCGGCCGTTTATAGGTTCAAAATATTTGTCTCGTAGTTTGGTATCGACCAGTTCCAGGTCTTTGGCAGTGTAACTCGCCTGGCGGGCCAGGTTGAGAGCTTCCTCGTCTACATCAGAGGCGTAAACCTTGACTCTTTGGCGGAATGCTTCAATTCCCATGACTTCCGCCAGCACCATGGCAATGGTATAGGCTTCTTCGCCGGAGGCGCAGCCCGCGGTCCAGACTCGGATCGGCTCAGATTCCTTCTTGTCTCTGAGGATTCTGGGGATGATCTCCTCGGCCAGGTAATCCCAGGCCGGCGGGTCGCGGAAAAAGGAGGTGACATTGATTAAAATTGTATTAAATAGCTGTGGAAATTCCTCCGGATGGACTTCCAGGTAATCTATGTAGTCCGCGAAGCTCTCAATATTCACCATCTGCATCCGCTTGCTTACCCGGCGTATCAGACTGGGACGCTTGTAGCCGGTAAAATCGAAGCCGCGGTTGTGCTGGAGATAGAACAGCAAGGACTCGGATTGCTTCTCCTCCTGGGTGTCGCTCATGTGACATCTCCTGTGGTGACCAGGGTCACCAGGGCGGACGGAATCTCATCCAGCGGCAGAATGAAATCGACGCTCCCGGTCTGCACGGCGGCGCCGGGCATGCCGAAAAACTCAGCCGTCTTCTCATCCTGGACAATGACCGTGCCACCCATCTTCTTGATCGCCTTGACTCCCATGGAGCCATCGCTTCCTGTTCCTGAAAGGACCACAGCGATAGAGCGGTCCTTGTAGCTCGCGGCTACGGACTCGAATAACAGGTCGGCGGAGGGGCGGACGAAATGGACCAATTCCGACTGGGAAAGAGAAAGCGTGCTATCGGAATTGACCAGCAAGTGCCTGTTGGGTGGAGCGATGTAGGCTGACCCCGGGCTGAGGCGCGTTCCCTCCTTAGCCTCTTTAACCTGTAGCGACGTTCGCCGGCTCAAAATATCGGCCATCAGGCTGCGATGCCGCGGGTCGAGATGTTGCACGACGACGATGGCGGCGGGAAAATCTGCCGGCAGCGCGGCCAGAACTTGGCTCAGAGCCCTTAGGCCGCCGGCTGAGGCGGCCAGGGCGACGATGTCGAAGGCGCCGTTCGAGAAGGCTGGTGAGGAGTGGGACTCATTCCTTGCGGAGAAATTGTCTTCTCCCATGGTTTACCCTATCACAAAGATCAAGAGCGTCAAGTATACCGCGAAAAGGAGCGGCCGGGAAGGACAGGTCAAAGAACGGCTTTTCAGGCGGCGGCTGCCATCTTGATTTAGACCATCCCTTCTGGCAGAAGAGAGCGGGTCAACCATTCTTATTGGCAACTGAAGCACGGAGACAAGATATGGAAGAGATCGTCAGAAGACTCAATGCCGAATATGGATTCAATCTGAGCGAAGAGGAGATTAAGCTCATCGCCCAGCAGGCCGAAGAGGCTCATCGTCTCTTTCGGCCGCTGTATGAGGTCGATCTTACAGATGTCATGCCCATGATGAAGGTAGATAGAAGGAAGGGGAAAGAATGAAGTCGCTGGATTTGGCAGAGCTTACCATCAGCGAGGCCTCCGCACAGATCAGGCGAAAGAAGCTCTCGCCTGTCGAGCTCATAACGCTCTTCCTCGAGAGAGTCAAAGAACTGAATCCAATTCTCAATGCCTACGTTACGCCCACCGCGGAACAAGCCCACGCGGATGCGAAAGCGGCGGAAAGAGAGATTCGGAGGGGAAAATATCGCGGGCCGCTCCACGGGATTCCGTTTTCGATCAAGGACAATCTGGCGACCAAAGGGGTCAGGACCACGGCCGGATCGAAAATTCTTTCGGAGTGGGTGCCGGACTATGACGCCACGGTGGTGGAGAGGCTCAAGCAAGCAGGGGCGATCATCCTAGGCAAGACCAACATGCATGAATGGGCCAGCGGCGGCACCACGATTAATCCCTATTATGGCACGACGTACAATCCGTGGGATCTGAAGAGAATCCCCGGCGGCTCCAGCGGCGGCTCTGCGGCAGCGGTGGCCGCGAGTCTGTGTCTGGGTTCTATCGGGACGGATAATGCCGGCTCGGTGAGAAACCCAGCCTCCTTCTGCGGGACGGTCGGTCTTAAAGCTACCTATGGAAGGGTGAGTCGCTTTGGCGACGTGCCTGGCACTGGCGGATTTTCGACAGACCACTTCGGTATATTCACGAAGACCGTGAGAGACTGTGCGCTGGTGCTACGGGCGCTCGCGGGACATGACCCTAGGGATCCGCTAAGTTCCGAGGAAAAAGTTCCCGACTATTCGAGAAGCGTCGGCAAGAAAGTCAAAGGTCTCAAGATCGGAGTTTTGCGAGGCTATATCGAGGAAAATGTCTCCGGTGAGGTCAAGAGAACATTCGAGGAGGCGGTCAGGCTGCTACAGTCCCTGGGATTGAAGAAAGAAGACGTCTCGATTCCCCACATGGATTTGATCCCGGCTGTCCAGACCGCGACGAGCCGCGTAGAGAATGCGTCAAGCCTGGTAAACCATCTAAGAGCCCGGCCGCGCGACTTTAGTCCGGCGCTGCTTTATCGGCATATTCAATCCCTTACCATTCCGGCGACAACCTACGTGACCGCTCAAAGGGTCAGAAGAATCATTTGCCGGGAGTTTGACGAAGCCTTAGAGCGAGTTCACCTCATACTTACGCCCACAACGCCTATCCCTGCTCCTACAATTGAGGAATGCCAACGAGGTTATCTGGAGGTGGACGTGAAGAGAGTAGCCCTTCAAGGGCTGAGCGGAAGCTTCGGGACTACCTGCACCATACCGTTCAACGTAACCGGCCTCCCGGCGATCAGTGTCTGTTGTGGTTTTTCCTCCTTGGGTTTGCCTATCGGGTTGCAGATTGTAGGCGGAGCATTTCAGGAGGGCATGGTCTTCCAAGTGGCCCATGCCTATGAACAGGCAACGAAATGGTATGAAAGGAAACCGCAGTTGCCACAGGCCTAGATTGGTTTGATCTTGTCCGCTGCAGCTGTGAGTTCAGAGCTACGACTTCTGACGTGATGAACCTGACCATCTTTCATGCGTTGGCGATC
>VBLN01000126.1 GCA_005878685.1 Deltaproteobacteria bacterium
CACTCCTCACAAAGATAGATACTCAATCTATCCCAATCGACGATTTCATAAATATGGGCAATCCTATAATCTTTTTTCGCCATTTAAAAACAACCAAGATCGATAATCCTCACAAGCGGCGTTGAAGATCGCAGTGCGCAGCCTCAGGGCTTCGGGAACGACGATGCGTACCGGCTGATCCATTCCTTCGCGGCTTCCTCGGCCGTGAGCTGCCGCCCCTCGCGTTGTTCGACGTCGCGCCGGTAGCTCTCGATGTGGCAGATCTGCTCGACGATTCGAACTCGAAACGCCTCTTCGGAGTCGAGAAACTGGACGCCAACGGCATATTGGCTGCCTTGGTTTTGGCACCATGCCACTCGTGCCGCTGCCACCTCGAAAACGGGCCGCAAATACGGGAACCGCAACGCGATGATGGTTTCTGGCTCGATAGCCATGTCCGAAAGGAAGGCAAGACCACCAAAGCCGACATTCTGAGTGCATCGCCGTACGTAGCCACTGTCGGGGGCACACCGAATCTCAATCGGTACGTCCGAAGGGTGTCGGATGAACTGACGCATAGATTGCTACCTTCCTGCCTTTGCTGGTGACGTCTCTTTCAGCGGAACCTCTCCGGATCGACGCTCGGGTTTCACACCGGTAAAGCAACCAAAATCAACAATCCGCTCCGCCTGCTCTTTGGTGAGCACAACTCAAATCCTCCTCCTTACACCGTCAGATACTTTTCTAAACTATGCTTGGCTCTGAATCCCAAGAGGGCTTCTGCCTTGGTAGAATCCATCCCGCTCCAGTTCCCAGTAAGCTCTCGCTTCTTCCTGACTCCTGGCACGAATCTGCGGATCAGTTCATCCGTAGGTTCCCTCATGGTGCTGGCGAGGGCGGCAACGTTGAGAACGGTGTGCCCTTCAATGGTTGTCTCCAAGGCCAGTCTGCAGGCGGTAGCCGCATCCCGGGCGTCGATATAGCTCCAGAATCCTCCAAGCCTCGCCCCCGGCTCCTTCCACCTCTCAGGAAAGGTCCCATAGGATAAGTCGAAGTTTACTCCGGGAAAGCGCAGACTCAAGATCGACATGCCGTGGGATGCGGCCAATCCATCTGCCACTTTTTCTCCTAAAAGCTTTGACAGCCCGTATGGGTCTTGCGGCTTGCACGGATGATCTTCGTCGAGAGGGAGATAGGCCGGCGTCCAGATCCGTGGGGCATAGAGAAAGCCAAACGCGGCAACGCTTGAGGCGATCACGACATGTTTGATGTCTAAATCGGCCGCGGCTTTCAGAACATTGTAGGTCGCTGTCATGTTGTTGCTAAAAGTCTCCGTGTCAGAGACCAAGCCGGGCTTTTGGTATGCGCCGAGATGGATAACACCATCGGCGTGACTCAAAGCCTCGTAGAGGGCTCCCGAATTTCTTAAATCTGCGATCCACGCAGGGCAGCGTGGGTTTTGCGGAGCAAGTTTGTCAAGGCTCAACACTTCGTAAGCGTGGTCCAAGAGCTCGTTGATCACGTGGTGTCCGAGCTTGCCGCTTCCGCCTGTGACGACAACCTTGGTCATTTGGATTTTAGACTTCGTCGTGAGCTCAGTCGAACGATTTTCGATTTTAGGTTCCCAAAGCCAGAATTATTTCTTGGGGACAAGAATCTCCTTTAACTTGGCGGTCGTCCCGGAATCGAGTTCGTAGAGGCCAGCGAAGATTTTCGCTAAGGTTGGACCGTCTATGGGATCGATCTCTAGATCGCCCTTTCTTGCCTCGGCCAAAAGCTCGGAGTCTTTGAGGACATCCATGAAGGCTTTCTGGAGAATCTGCAGGCGGTCTGGAGGTGTCCCGGGCGGCACGGAGTAGGGGAACTGATAGCCGTGTGCATTATCGGCGATCTTGAGGAAGAGCCGCGCCTCCTCAGTTTTGGCATAGTTAATAGCCAGGGGGATGCTCTTGAGTTCAGGGTGGGGTTTTAGGGAGGCCTGGACCACCTGGTGAACTTTTCGTGCCTCCAATTCGCTGCGCCATACCGTCTTCGTCGCCTGCCAAGAGCCGCAAAAGGCATCGACCTCCCCGGAGACAACGGCCAGCCTTGCTTCAGCTCCCCCCTTATATCCGTCGATGACCTCGAGCGGGAGGCGCAGCGCGACCTTTAAGAGTTTAGGGACGTCAGAGGTGCTGGTGCCGGGGCCAATGGATGAGATCTTGATGGTTCGCTTAGCAGCGAACCAGTCTTCCATGGTGTTGATGCCGCTGTCTCTACCGAAGTAACAGCCGGTATCGTAGGGGCTCGGGACGCCCAGGTAGCCGAACTTTCGGCCATCGAATAGAATCGCCTCATTGCCAAGGACGTGCTGCAGGACCAGCGGTGAAGCCCAGGCGCCGACGGTGAGACCATCCGGTTTCGCTCTGTTATAGAGATGGTTGGCAGCGATGATTCCTCCGGCGCCGGTCATGTTGTCGACGACGGTCGTCGGATTCCCCGGGATGTATTTCGAAATGTGCCGGGCGATGACGCGGGTGTACAGATCAAAAGAGCCGCCGGCGGAATAGGCGACGATGAAATGGATGGTCTTGCCCTTGTAGAAATCCTGCCCGTGCGCGACGGCTCCCATCTGGTGGAGAAAGCCGAGCGCAACCGTGGCCGCCGAAAGCAACACTCTGCCTTTACTCATAGGGATCTCCTTCTACTCCATCGAACTTGATTCTCCGCGCGAATCCCCACGAAAGAGTCAAGGCGGCTGGTCTTCTCCTTAATCCAGCGTCGCGCTCTTTTGGCGCTCCCGATATCTTCCTGCTGACGTTCATTCAAGACATCCGGAGCCTTGTAAGTCTCGGAACAAAGCCTCGCGGGCATCTTCTGGCATCGGTCTGGTTTCCCATTTGGGGAAGCGTTTGATGGCAAAGCCGCGCATTCGGAATACTTCTGCAAGGGCACTTCTTCCGTAGCGCCTTAGAGCTCCGGCGACGATTCTAGCTACATTGTTTACCTTGGATTGAAGATCCACGGCCTTCTCGTATTGGTTTTCCCTGAGAGCTTGCCAGAGAGCGACGCACAATTCTGGAACAAAACTTGTAGGAGGATTGATCATTCCGGCGAGGCCAAAGGGGACGAGTCCGAAAAGGTCCGCGTTGCCGGTAAAGACCGAGACGTCAGGCGGGAGAAGTCTCACGTATTCAAGCATCCCGCCCATGCCGTAGGCAACTTTAATGCCGCGGATCGAGGGAACGGTCTCTTTCATCCGGACGGCAAGTTCAGGTGAGATCGAGATCCCAGAATATTTCGGGTTTTCATAGATGAATATGGGAAGGGAAACCGCGTCGGCGACAGCCCGATAATGGGCCACGATCTCGTACTCTGTATGATCTGAGTAGTAATAGGGTGGGATCACGGCGACGGCTGAGGCGCCCTTATCAGCCGCATGAACGGATAGTTGCACAGTGCTCTCGGCGTCGGCGGTCCCGACATGAATGACTACGGGAACACGGGATCGGGTTTGGTCGATGGCAATCTCGGCTGCTCTCATGCGTTCCGGGATAGACATAACCGGGCCTTGACCGGAAGAACCGAGGAGAAAGAGGCCCTGAACCTGAACATCGACATAAAACTCAACAAGGTTCCTCAATACGATCTCGTCGACTCGACCTCTCTCGTCAAACGGAGTTATCACCGGAAGCAAGACGCCTTGGATCATAAAGGCTCCTTTGTGCCACTCATACTGTACTTAGCCGGCGAAATGCAATCGGAGCGCTGGCAGGGCGACTTGTTAGACGTAGTTGATTTCTATGACCTCTCTGGCCCTTTGGGACCAGAGGAGCGGGATACTGACCGCGATATCCGGGGCGGTGCCAAGGCGACTGTTGATCTGGACGACTCCTCCCAGCATCTCGATGAGGCTTTTGGCAAGGGTCAAGGTGATGCCAAACCCGTCGCTCCCCGAAGTAGGTGATGGAGCCATCTGCTTGATGCTTTCAAAAACCAGCGGCAGATTCTCTTTTTTTACCTCGAACTCCGGCTGAGTGATGGCAAAAGTGACCTCATCCTGTTCGGGCGCCCTGCGGGCGATAAGCGCGATTTGGCCGGAAGGCGCGCACTTGATGGCATTGGCCAGAAGGTAAGTCATCGCCTGTCGAAGTTTGTCCCAGTCGGTCTCGACGGTGGGGACCGCATCGTCTACCAGAAGCTCCACCTGCAGCGACTTGTCCTTAAGCTGAGAATGGACTTCTCGTTGAATCTCTTGCAGAAAAGGTTTGACGGCGGCCTTTTGGACGCGAAGGGTGATTCTCCTAGCCTCGATCTTTGAAAGATCGACCAAGTCATGAATCAAACTCACAAGATTTTCTGCCTGAAGCTGGAGGCGATCCGCGACCTTAATCTGCTCCAAACTGAGGTCGCCGGTAGCGCCTGTGAGCAGAACGTGGACGTTCGCCATGATGACGTTCATGGGGCCGAGCAGCTGATGAGTAATCAGGCTAAGAAATTGTGCCTTTATCCGGTTGACCTCTTCGCGGGCGACTTCCTCTCTGCGCAGTCTTTCTTGCACCGCCGTTTGGACGACATAGCCATAAAAAAGCGCGATGATGAAAAAGAAAGGAAATCGCAAGAGAATCGTGGGATCTGCCGTGCTCGTTTCGTAAGATGTCGTCAGCAGGGTCAGGCCGTAAATGAAGGTGATCAGCACGGTGCTAAAGATGATCTTGTTGAGCTCTTGGCTAAAGGCCGAGATGATGATGACGAGGAAATACATCAAGTAGAAGTCCGTCCCCGTTTGGCCGCTAAGGATCAGAGCTAGGGTGATCAGGATGATATCCGCAAGAGCGATGGCGGAGTAAAAGGCCGACTTTGCTAGGAGCTCGTCCCTGACAAAATAAAGGCCCAAGTTTGAAAGGATGAGTAGGACGATGAAGAGATGAGCCCATGAAAGGTCGATCCATAGTCCCTCGCTGACCAAGAGCATGGTGGAACAGACGATGATCAAGAGCCAACGGAAGAGGAGAAAAGGCTTCCTGAGCGGTCCGGCCGGCCGGCCGGCTGAGGTCAGAAGTCGGGCATCTCTTTTCATAAGACTATTACGGATGGCTAATTTTAAATGAAACGGGACTCAAAGGAAAGAAAAAAGGAAGTGGGCTTAGGGTGGCGTCCTGTGGTCAAGCTAGACAGCGAGCTCGTTCTGCGATGGAAACTGGCGGGCAAAGCAAAAGGACATTCCTACCACTTGATCAGATTGAGCGGAGCAAGAGTGATCCACGGAACATAGGTGACCAGGAGCGTCACCAGCGCCAGCACGACCGTGAATGGCCAGCCAGATTTGAAGACTTCCCAAAAGGGCAGGCGCGCGATGGCGGCGGTGGTAAGCAGAACTGTGGCTACCGGAGGGGTCTGCTGGCCCACCCCCAAATTGATCGTGACGATGATGCCCGGATGAGAGGCATGACGATGGGAACGATCAGAATGATGGCCGCCGCGGAGTGGAGGAACATGCCGGCGATAAAGAAGAAGATATTCAGAAAAAACAGAATCAAATACCTATTCGAGGTGGTTTCCAGAATCATTCGGGCGAACTTCTGGGGAATTTGCTCGCTGGTCAGGTACCAGCCGAGGACGGCGGAGGCCGCCACGATAAGCATGACGACCGCCGTCTGTCCCGCCGATTCCTTGAGGACGCGAATGGTTTCTTTCGTTGGGAGCTCCCGGTAAATGAAGACACCGATGACGAACGCGGCCAGCACGGCGAGAGCCGCGACTTCAGTCGCGGTCGCGATTCCAAGAAAAATGCCACCCCAGATCACAATCGGAATCATGAGCGCCCAAAAGGCCTCCAGCGTCGATTTCCCAACCTTTTGAAGAGAGAATCTCGTCTCTACCGTCAGGTTATACTTTCGCGCGTAGTAGTAGCTGAGCGCCATCATCGCGCCACAGGCGATAAAGCCGGGAAGGAAGCCGGCGAAGAAGAGTTTCGCCACCGACGTCTCCGCCATCCACGCATAGATGACCATCGGGATGGAAGGGGGAATCAGAATCGCCGCCGAGGCCGCGTTGGAAACGATTGCCGCGCTCAGCGCTTTCGGATAGCCGCGCTTCTCCATGGCGGGAATCACCACCTTGCCGATCGCCGCCGCGTCGGCCACGGAGGAGCCGGAGATCTCGCTCTGGATCATCGTCGCCACGATCGTAACCATCGCCAGCCCGCCGCGGATAAAACCGACAAAGCTGTTGGCCATGTTTACGAGCCGGAGAGATATTCCCGAAGTCTCCATCAAACCCCCCGCAAGAATGAACAACGGAATGGCGAGCAGCGGAAAACTGGACGCGCCGGAAAAAAGATTCAGCGGGACGATGCTGAGGGGCGCCGTATCCTTCCACAGGAGAAGGATGATCGCGGAGATGGAAAGGGCGAAACCGATGGGAACGTTGATGATCGTGAGGACGATGACTATTCCGAGGATGAGCCACTCCACGCCGCTTCATCTCCTCTCTCGCGCTCTCTGGCGAATGCAATGTCGAACAACCGCATCAAGCTGATCAGCAGCATCAGCCCTCCGGTAATCGGCAGCACGCTATAGATCCAGCGCATTTTTACCCACGGAAGCGAGATGGCGCTCTCGTCTCCAATCTTGTCCATGAGCAGCCAACCGTAATAAAAAAGCACGATCTGGAAGCCCAGGCAGAATAATTCACCGATAAAATCCATGATCCTTCGAGTGTCGGGCCGGAGCTTACTTACCAAGACATCGAACGCGATGTGGCGCCTTCGATAGGAAGCCACGACCGCGCCATAAAAAGTGAGCCAGACCAAAAGGTAGGAAGCGAACTCGTCGTACCAAATCAAGGATGCTTTGAGCGCGTAGCGGAAAAGGACGCCGAAGCAGACCAAAACCGCCATGAGGATGAGCAGCAGGACGGACCACCACTCCACCAGGTTGATGAACTTTCGAAAGAGGCGATCCACGATTAATTTTGAATTTCGAGTTTTTAGTTTTGAATTAAAATTCAAACTTCATCATTCAAAAATCAAAATTATTCAGCGAAGCGATTGGATCAGCTTGACCAAGTCTGTCCCACCCGCAACCTCTTTGCCGAACTCCTCGTAGATGGACGTCGATGCCTTGATAAAGCCGTCTTTATCGACTT
>VBLN01000127.1 GCA_005878685.1 Deltaproteobacteria bacterium
AAAACCGTCTTGGCAAAATGGACAGAGCCTCCGTCGGGGAGATCGTCGCGATCGACCGATGTGACCACGATATGCTCCAGGCCAAGATCCTTCACTACCAGCCCGACGTTCCGCGGCTCCTCGGGATCTAAGAGCGTTGGCTTGCCCTTGCTGATAGCACAAAATCGGCAGCCGCGGGTGCAGATGTCGCCGAGGATCAAAAAGGTCGCGGTGTTGTGACCCCAACACTCGCCGATATTGGGACAGCGCGCCTCCTCACAAACGGTGTGAAGATCGTGGTCTCTTAGAATCCGCTTGAGCCGGAAGTAGTTGGGGCTGCCTGGGGCTTTGACTTTAACCCAATCTGGATATCTTCTTGGCATAATTTTTCAGGCTCAAAAAACATCCATCTACGTCGTTCCGCTCGGCCCGCTTCGCGTCAACGTACTAGAGAAGTACGCCTCCCCTCGCGGATCTTCGCGCGTCTCGTAGCTGGAGCCTTTTTGAGCCTGAAAGTTGAGTAAATTTATGGTCTGTTTAATACCTGAATAACCAAACAAGTCAGCAAAGTGGTCGACAAATCTTTCCTTGACGCGCTCTATATTTTGCTCTTTGCCTAGTTCTCTGGCCATCGAGGTCACTTCGGCCCAGGGGAGGCCGCAGGAAACGATGCGCTCAAAGTAACTGAGGTCGGTATTCACATTGAGCGCCAGACCGTGATAGGTGATGCCTCTCCTCACGGCGACGCCGATAGAAGCGATCTTTTTCTTCCCGATCCAAACTCCCGTCCACGGAGGATTTCGCTCCGCCTCGATGTCAAAGCTCTTGAGCGTCCGAATCGTGGCCTTCTCAAGATACCTAAGATAGCGGTGCACGTCTCTTCGCAGCCGCGATTTGAGGTCGAGAATCGGGTAGACCACCATCTGACCAGGCCCGTGATAGGTGGCGTCGCCTCCGCGGTTCGTACGATAAACAGGCACCTCGCCGGGATCGACGATATTCGACTCCTTTCCACCGCGTCCGATCGTAATCACATGGGGATGCTCGACGAAAAGAAGGATATCCGGCAGATCTTCCTTGCGCTCCACCAAACTCTCCTGGATAGCGAGTGCGGCGCGATAGCCGGTCGCACCCAAATCCTTAAAAATTAGCGTACTCATCGCCAGATTCCTTCATTCCTCCTGGAGCAAGCTTCTAAGGAAGCGGCGGGCGTTTCTTTTGAACATAGGTGTGAGTGGGATAGCCGTAAAAAACTTCCGCGCATTCCATGAGTGTTTCGGACAAAGTAGGGTGGGGATGGACGGATTCCGCAATGTCCCGTGCCGTAGCGCCCATCTCTACGGCCAGAACACCCTCGCTGATCAGCTCTCCTGCGCCATGGCCTACGATGCCGACCCCGAGGACGCGCTCGCTCTCCGGCTCAATCACGAGCTTGGTGAGACCATCCGGCCGGTCGAGAGTCAAAGCTCTACCCGAGGCGGCCCAAGGAAACCGAGCCACTTGAACCTGAATTCCTTTCTCTTGCGCCTCTGCCTCCGTCAACCCGCACCACGCCACTTCGGGGTCCGTAAAGACAACCGCGGGAATAATAACGTTCTCGAAGGCGCTAGACTCCCCTGTGATCGCTTCCACCGCGATCCTGGCTTCTTTGGAGGCCTTGTGGGCCAGCAGCGCGCCGCCCACCACATCTCCGAGGGCGTAAATGGCAGGGTCGGAAGTTTTGAATGAAACTCTTGTCATCCGTTGTAACCTTGGTATTCTGCAGTCCCAAATCCTTGCAGTTGGGAACACGGCCGACTGAGACCAAAACTCGATCATACATCTCTTCCTTCGGTTTTCCGTTGGCTGCCAGGGTCACCTTGATCTGCTTGCCGCTGGTGGCCATCTTGACGACTTTCGTGTTCAGCCGCACCGCTTCGAAGGCCTTTTCCGCATAGCGCATCACGGGGCGGACCAGGTCCGCATCCACACCGACCAAAGTCGAGCTCAAGGCCTCTGTGAGAACCACTCGGCTTCCCAAGGTCGCATATACTGTCCCCAACTCCATTCCTATGTACCCGCCACCGACCACCAGAAGATTTTTCGGAATCTCTTCGATCTCCAGAGCCTCGGTAGATGTCATCACCCGCTTGTTCCCCAGATCAAATGAAGGCGGAACCGCCGGCTTGCTCCCCACAGCGATGATCGCCTTCTCATAGGCGACGAACTTTTGCCCCCCTGGCGTCTCCACCCTTAAGGTCTGCGAATCTTCGAAGTGGGCTCGCCCTTGGAGAAATTCGACTCCCCTTTTTTGACATAGTCCGCTCAGCCCCTGAGCCAGTTTTTCCACCACAGAATTCTTCCACGAGCGCAGTTTGCTTAGATTGATCTTGGGCTGGCCCAAACTGATTCCCCGTTCGTTGGACTCATCTATTTCCCGGATCAATTGCGTGGCGTGAAGTAAGGCCTTCGATGGGATGCAACCGTAATTCAGGCAAATCCCTCCGAGACGCTTCTCCCGGTCCACCAGGATTACTTTCTTTCCCCTGTCGGCGGCATAGAAGGCCGCCGCGTAACCGCCCGGGCCCGCGCCGACGACGACAATCTCCGTGCTGATCGGATTCATTCCTTGCCTACCCCTTGAGTTCCTGTTCGGGAAAATTTTCCAGCATGCCTATCACTTCTAGCATAAAGCGCACGGCATCCGCCCCATCCATCACGCGATGATCGTAGGAAAGACAGAGAGGGAGGATCGCGCGCGCCTCGACTTTTCCGTCTTTGGCTATGGGTTTTGAGGAGGCCCGCCCGATCCCAAGCACCGCCACCTCGGGTTTATTGATGATCGGAGTGAAGTGGCCGCCGCCGATCCCACCCTGATTAGAAATCGTAAAGCTCCCTCCCTGCAGTTGTTCCAAAGAAACCTTTCGTTGCCTGGTCTTTTCCACAAGGTCGTTCAGTTCCGCAGAGAGATTCGCAAGGCTCTTTTTATCCACATCTCTCAGTACCGGCACAATCAACCCAGCCTCCGTATCGACCGCAATGCCGATATGATAATACTCTTTGTAGACGATTTCCCCCGTCGTTTCGTCCAGGCTGGAATTGAAGATCGGATACTTTTTCAGGGCCGCGACCACTGCCTTCAACACAAACGGGGTCAGCGTGAGATGCTTGCCCTTCTCCTCGAAAGCCGGGCCATATTCCTTTCTCAGTCTCGTCACGTGAGTCACATCCACCTCTTCGAATTGAGTGACGTGCGGGATGGTGGACCAGGAGTCATACATCCGCTGGCCTATGGTGCGTCTGACAGAGGAGATGGGCTTCTTGTGAATCGTCCCCCAGCGAGAAAAATCAGTGCTTGCGGGCGTGGTTTTTGGGGCTTTCTCTGCAGCCGGCCTTGAAGCCAATGCGGCCCGCTGCAATGCTTGGATGTAAGCCCTCAGGTCTCCGACAGTGATCCTTCCTCCTGCTTCGGTGCCGCGCACTCGGGTCAGGTCAATGTCCAACTCGCGGGCGATTCTTCTTACAGAAGGAGAGGCAGGCGGGGCAAAACCGCTTTTAGATTCATATTGGTATTGATCGGGCCGGACCTTTTCTGGCGCAGAGAGCTCTTCACGCTCCTGCGGCGTTACCTGTCGCACCGTTTTTCTATCACCTGCCCGCCGCTCAGTCTTTTCCGCCTGCGGAGCTTTGCCGACAACTGCCCGCTCCGCAAGAGTGATGAGCACCTGCCCGACAGCCACCTCATCGCCCTGCTTTACATGGATCTTACTCACCTCCCCGGAGCCCGGCGAGGGAATGGGTCCCACGGCCTTTTCCGTTTCCAACTCGAGAATAACCTGATCTTTCTCAATTCGGTCACCCGGCGAGACAAGAATGTTGGCTACCGTGGCTGACTCGACGCCTTCGGCCAGTCGGGGAACTCTGACATCCATAGGATTTTCTGTTTGCGGGCTCTCGGGATCTATCAATAGAGCGGAAAGGCCTTCTCTGGGTTGATATTCAATTCCTTTATCGCCCGCTCTACAACCTGCGCCGCAACCGCGCCCTTTTGAGAAAGGGCATGTAGAGTGGCAAGGACTGTCATCTCGGCATCTACTTCGAAATAGCGCCTCAGACGGGGCCGGATGTCGCTTCTGCCAAAGCCATCAGTGCCGAGCGTCATCAGCCCACCCGGGACCCAAGGAGCGATCTGATCGGGAATGATCTTCATGTAGTCTGAAACCGCGATGAAAACGCCTTCCTCTTTGCCAAGGACGGTCTCCAAATAGGATCTTTTCGGTGCGTCTGCCGGATGCAGCAAGTTCCATCTCTTCGCCCGCAACGCCTCGCCCCTTAAAAGTTTATAACTGGTCGCGCTCCAGACATCGGCCGAGACGTTATATCTCTCCGCCAGGATCTCCTGAGCCCTCAGCGCCTCCCTAAGCAGCGGCCCGCTGCCAAAGATATGCGCCTTGTGCTGACTCTGCTCCCTTCCGCGGCGAAATTTATAGAGACCTTTTAGTATCCCCTCTTCGACGCCCTCGGGCATCGCCGGCATCGAATAATTCTCATTGTAGAGCGTGAGATAATAGAAAATCTCCTCGCCCTCCTGATACATGCGGCGCATCCCGTCGCGAATGATCACGGCGATTTCATAGGCAAAGGCCGGATCATAAGCGAGCAACGTGGGAATCGTGCTCGCCAAGATATGGCTGTGGCCATCCTGATGTTGCAATCCTTCACCGTTGAGCGTCGTCCTTCCCGCGGTGGCACCGAGCAAAAATCCTTTGGACTTGTTGTCCCCGGCCGCCCACATCAAATCCCCCACCCGCTGAAAACCGAACATCGAATAGAAGATGTAAAACGGGATCGTGTAGAATCCGAGATTGGCATAACTCGTCCCGGCGGCGATAAACGAACACGTAGATCCCGCCTCGGTGATCCCTTCCTCTAGTATCTGCCCGTCTTTGGCCTCCTGATAATAGAGCAACGTCTCGCGATCCACAGGCTCGTAGAGTTGGCCCTTGGGCGAGTAGATCCCGACCTGCCGGAACAGAGCGTCCATGCCGAAGGTCCTGGCCTCATCGGGAATGATCGGAACGATACGCTTGCCGATCTCCGGATGCCTCAGGAGCTTGCTGAGCAACCGGACAAATGACATGGTGGTCGAGGCTTCCATCTGGCCGGTGTCTCTTAAAAATTCCTCAAAAAAATCCTGCTGTGGGATCGTTAGCCGCTCTGCCTTATTGCGCCGTTTGGGAATAAATCCTCCCAGACTCTTCCTGCGCTCCAAAAGATATTTAGCCTCCACGCTATCCCGGGGCGGACGGTAGAAGGGAGCCTCCACCACCTCTTCATCTTTAATAGGGATACGAAAGCGAGTCTGAAATTCCCGCAATTCCTTTTCGTTGAGCTGTTTTTGTTGATGGGTGATGTTTCTCCCTTCGCCGGCTTCCCCCATGCCATAACCCTTCACCGTCTTGGCCAGAATCACCGTCGGTGACCCCCTATGTTCCGTGGCGGCTTTGTAGGCCGCATAAACCTTCTTGGGATCATGCCCGCCACGCACGAGCTTATGGATCTGGTCGTCGCTGAGATGGTTGACCAGCTCGAGCAGCTCGGGGTACTTGCCAAAGAAATGCTTCCTCGTATAGCTTCCCGGCTCCACAGAATATTTCTGATAATCGCCGTCAACCGCTTCCTCCATCCGTCTAATCAAGAGATCTCTGTGTTCGCTCAGAAGCATCGGGTCCCAGTCCGAGCCCCAAATGATCTTAATGACGTTCCAGCCGGCGCCGCGGAAAATCGCCTCAAGCTCCTGGATGATCTTCCCATTGCCCCTGACCGGCCCATCGAGACGCTGGAGGTTACAGTTCACGACCCAAATCAAATTATCCAGATTTTCTCTGGCGGCCAGAGTCAAAGAGGCTGTCGCTTCCGGCTCATCCATCTCACCGTCTCCAGCAAAGCACCAGACCCGCGGCTCCTCTCCCGGCAAGAGTCCACCCGCCCTCAGATAGCGGAGAAAACGAGCCTGGTAAATGGAGGTGATGGGGGCCAGCCCCATAGAAACGGAGGGAAACTGCCAGAAATCTGGCATCAAATAGGGATGGGGATAGGAGGGGAGACCGCCGATTTCAGACAGCTCCTGGCGAAAATGATGCAGTTTCTTGGCTTCAATCCGCCACTCCACATAAGCTCTCGAGTAATTGCCCGGAGAGGCGTGACCCTGAAAGTAGACTAGATCGCCGAGGCTCCCCTCATCACCTCCCCGAAAGAAATGATTGAAACCGACTTCGTAAAGCGTCGCGCATGAGGCGAAGGTGGAGATATGGCCGCCGATGCCGTGGTGGATGCGGTTGGCCTTCACCACCATGGCCATTGCGTTCCAGCGGATGTAACTCTTGATGCGCCTCTCGATCTCCCGATCGCCGGGATAAAGAGGCTCTTTCTCTACGGGTATGGTATTGATATAGGGAGTGTTGACCATCGGAGGGATCTTGAGGCCTGACTGCTTCAATCTATCGATAAGCCTTTCTACCAAGAGAGGCGCTTCTTCAGAGTCTCTGTTCCTTAGGACAAATTCCAGGAAATACTCAACAGAATCCAGCCATTTCTGAGTCGCACTGTGACTCTTGTCGCCCTGTAGACCCGCGGCATCCTTGCGGTTATAATCGCTTTGGGAAAAATTGAGTCGATCTTTCTTGTCAGCTTCCATTTTCCACCCCTCTTTCGGTGATGGATTAACAATCCCTTGATTCTAAGTTTAACCTACAAAATCCGCTTTGGCGAATCAATTCTATTCATAACAAGGATTGGATGAAATACCTAGAGTTAACTTTTCCAACCCCGCAGCATAATCTTGCGTGCGATGAGGCGCTCCTTCTTGGGTGCGAAGAGGACGATGAAGAGGAGATCCTGAGATTTTGGGAGCCTCGCGAACACTTTGTAGTCCTGGGGTATTCAAACAGGATCAACGCCGAGGTGTCTCTCCCAGCTTGCCGAGCGCATCGGGTACCGATTCTGCGGAGATGCAGTGGCGGCGGCGCTGTCCTTCAGGGTCCCGGCTGTCTGAACTATACCTTGATTTTAAAACTCGAGGGCCGCCCGCCATTCCAAGACATAACCAAAACCAACTCTTTGATCATGGGATGTCTCAGGCGGGCCTTGCTGCCTCTTCTGGACTCCGCCATTAGTGTTCAAGGTTTTACCGATCTCACGCTGGGAACGCGAAAATTTTCAGGCAATGCCCAATATCGCAAGCGACG
>VBLN01000128.1:0-5619 GCA_005878685.1 Deltaproteobacteria bacterium
AACAGTGAAACACCTTGTGGCCACGCTCGATAAATTCAAGGTGCCCGAAAAGGAAAAAAGCGAGCTGCTCGCCATCGCTTCCAGTTTAAAAGCAGATATTGTCGAAAAGTAGGTCTGAGTATATGCCGAAGAAGGTTGGCAAACCTCCGCCTAAGGGGAAGGAGCCGCCCCAGGTGAATAAGAAGCTCGTCGAGCGCTACTACGCCGCGTGGAACACACTCAACACCGATAACCCTGCGTCGTTCTACGCAAAGGATGCCGACTTAGTTTTCTTTGATGTCCTACCGCTCAAATATAACGGATGGGCCGAGTACAAAGCAGGTGTCCAGAAAGCTTTCTTTGATAAAATATCAGCCGGTAGACTCACACCGAATGATGACCTCAAGATCACGCGTCGAGGCAATGTCGCCTGGATGACTTTGACTTTTCATCTGTCGTTTACTCTGAAGACTGGTGAGGCTATGGAGAGCGATTGGCGACATACCGCGATCTGGGCGAAAGGCGGCAGCAAGTGGCTGATCGTCCACGAGCATGTATCGACGCCACTCCCTGGCTAGCATGTAACCGGGAGATACTTGGTCGGCGCCTGTCACCAACTCGCCGGGCTATAAACTCCGTCACTCTTGCGTCTGACCCTGTTTCAGACCTAGGATAAGTCTCGCGATACAAGCAGGAGGTTCTGATGGAGCCAATCCCACGCGCGACTATAGCCGCGGCCAACGCAAAAAGCCGAAAGCTCAGAGAACTAGTCCGTGCCCCTGAGATTCTCGTCATGCCAGGAGCTTATGATGTCCTTAGCGCTCTCTTGTTCGAGCAGCTCGGCTTTAAAGCGATCCAGGGCACCAGTGGCGGAATCGCAGCGGCGCTAGGATATCCCGACGGTGAAGTCATGAGTCGCGATCTGACTGTCGAGATCACGGGAAAGATCGTAGAAGCCGTCTCAGTTCCAGTCAATGCCGATGCCGAGAAAGGCTATGGAGATGAGAATGAAATCAGAGAGACCGTGCGCGCGCTCGTCGCCGTGGGGACCGCAGGAATGAATCTGGAAGACGGCGCGGGCGGTAAACAGGGCGGCGCGCGGGGTTTGGTGCAAATCGGCGAGCAATTGCGCAAGATCACAGCAGTTATAGAAACAAAGCGCGCGCTGGGCAGTGAATTTTTTCTCAACGCCAGGGTTGATGCATTGATGGTGATGACGGACGATCCAAAGACAGCCCTAAATGAGGCGATCCGCCGAGGCAACGCCTATGCCGAGGCGGGCGGAGATTGCGTCTTCTTTATGCATGCCGTTTCCCGTGAAACAATCAGCCGACTCGTCAAAGAAGTCAAAGCTCCAGTGAGCGTCCTCGCGGGACCTCAGACGCCGAGTGTCAGCGAACTCCAGGATCTGGGAGTCGCCAGAGTGAGCTACGGCTCTGCCTTTATGAAAGCCGCGATCGGCGCGACGAGACGGCTGGCTCAGGAGATCCGGGACAAAGGAACTATCAGTTCGCTCAAAGAAGGTATGCAGACACCTGAGATCGCAGCTTTGGTGGCCAGAAAGAAAGCGCAGTAGGAAGATGGGAGAAAAACCGATCATCCTATCCATCCATATCGCGCCCACCGGCGCGGCACCGATGAAGCCAATGAACGAAGTGAGGGCCGTGGCCGGAAAAGGGCTTGAGGGAGATCGTTACTTCAGCGGGATTGGAACTTATTCCAACAATCCCGGCTCAGGTCGAGATGTGACACTGATCGAAATCGAGGCGATCGAGGCGTTGAAGCGCGACTATGATATTGAATTGAAGTCGGGAGAGAGCCGCCGTAACATCGTCAGTCGCGGCGTGCCGCTCAACCACCTCGTAGGGCGAGATTTCAAAATCGGAGCGGTGACGCTGCGCGGCATCCGCCTCTGCGAGCCCTGCTCGCACCTTGAGAAGCTTAGCCGGAAGGGAGTCCAGCGCGCACTGATTCACAGAGGCGGCCTACGGGCCGAGATCGTCACTGGCGGCATCATCCAAGTCGGGGACATCCTGCAAGCTTTAGCATAACCCTCCGGACCAACGATCCACTTCCACCCTCCGCCAGCACAAAGGGCTTGACAACAGAAACAGGATTATTTTATAGTTAACCAAATGGTTAACTATTCAGAGGACCTGCTCAATGCAACCTTTTCAGCGCTGGCCGATTCTACGCGGCGGGCCATTCTGGCAAGATTGGCTCGCGGCGAGTCTTCAGTGACGGAGTTGGCAGAACCCTTCGATATGTCCCTCCCTGCAATCTCAAAACACTTGCGAGTTTTACAAGAGGCTGGGCTCCTCGCTCGCGAGAAGGATGGCCGGGTCCACCGCTGTAGCCTCGCCCCTCAGCCTCTCAAACAAGCTGCCGAATGGATCGCACGCTACCGTGCTTTCTGGGAAAGACAACTTGATGCCCTCGCCGCATATCTGAACGGATCCTCGGAGAAGGAGAGAATTCAATGGCAGAAGATACAATCATCTCGGAGACCACGCTCCAGATCAGGAGGACATTCGCCGCGCCGCGGCAGAAAGTCTTCGAAGCCTGGACGCAGTTAGAAAAGTGACGACGTGGCTTTGCCGCGTTACGGAACAGCACTCGACGCGCATCCTCGAATTCGACGCACGAGTCGGCGGGAGGTACCGACTTGAAGTGACGACACCGGAAGGCAGTCGCCTCCTTCTTTCTGGTACCTACCGAGAAATTGAGCCACCCGAAAGGCTGGTCTTCACCTGGCAGTGGGAAGAGGACCCGGATTTTGGAGAGACATTGGTCACAGTGGAATTTCATGCCCGCGGCAACTCAACCGAACTTGTTCTCACACACGAGCGCTTCTCGAGCACCGAGAGACGCGATCGGCACGCCATAGGATGGAACGGCTGCTTCGACAGACTGACAGAGTTATTGAAAGCCTGAGTTTGAAAAAATGAGCGCGAAAGGAAATCTAACATGCAAAACCACCGGATAGTCTCCAGAGAAGAGTGGCTGGTTGCCCGCAAAGAGCACTTGGCCAAAGAGAAAGAGCTCACTCGGTTACGTGACCAATGGAGTCGGGAGCGACGCAATCTTCCTTGGGTGCGACTCGATAAAAAATATGTTTTTGATGGGCCGAAAGGTAAGGAGAGCTTGTCTGACTTATTTGAGGGAAGGAGTCAACTCGTTGTCTACCATTTTATATTTCATCCAAGTTGGGAGGAAGGATGTAAGAGTTGCTCTTTCTGGGCCGACAATTTCAACGGTATCATTGTCCACCTAAATCACCGCGATGTGACGACGGTGGCCATCTCCAAGGCTCCGCTGGCCAAGCTGGAAGCATTTAAAAAGCGCATGGGTTGGAGCTTCAAATGGGTGTCGTCGTTTGATACAGATTTCAATAGGGATTATCAGGTTTCCTTCACGCCGGAAGTGATGGAGAAGGGAGCGATGTATTACAACTATGGGATGAACAAGTTTCCAATGGAGGAGGCCCCTGGTATCAGCGTTTTCTATCAAGATAAAGATGACAGCATTTTTCATACCTATTCCTGCTACGCACGCGGGCTAGACATGTTAAATGGGGCCTACCACTATCTTGATTTGGTCCCAAAGGGACGCGATGAAGACAGTTTGTCATACCACATGGCCTGGTTGCGTCATCACGACAAATACGAAGACTGATCATGTCGAAATCCGATAAGACAAAGGAGATTTTCTATGAAACTCTACTATCATCCCAATTCACCCAATTGCGTGAACGTTCTCGCCACCGCGAACCAGCTCGGCATGCAGCTAGATCTCCAACTGGTCGATTTGCTCAAGGGAGCCCAGAAAGATCCCGCCTACCTGGCTCTGAATCCCAACGGTAGAGTTCCCACTCTGGCCGACGGCGACTTCATCCTCTGGGAATCGAACGCGATCATGCAGTACCTCGCGCGAAAGAAACCGGGAAATTCTCTCTGGCCCGTCGACGACAGAGCCCGCGCGGACGTCAGCCGTTGGCAATTCTGGCAGGCTTTCCACTGGACCCGGGCGACAGGGACGTTAGTCTGGGAGAATATGGTCAAGAGATTTTTGAACGCCGGCGCTCCTGACCCGGCCAAGATCAAAGAGGCGGAAGATCTGTTTCACAGTCTGGCCGCAGTCCTCGACGGTCACTTGAAGAGCCGCGATTACCTGGTCGACAGTCAGCCGACGCTGGCCGATTTTTCCGTCGCCGCGCCTTTGATCTACGCCCAACCCGGCCGCTTCCCGTTGGAAAAGTACGGAAATATTCGCTCCTGGTATGGACGCATCGAAAAGCTCGACGCGTGGAAGAAAGCGCTGCCGCCTCGAATGCCGAGCTGATGGCTTGAAAACGTGCTGCCCCAAACGATCTCGAAGTGAGAACGAGGGGAGAATAGACTATGAGAGTTGATAGGATCGATCGTGTAGTTCTCACGGTCCGCGACATCCCAACGACATCCGAGTTTTACGCGCAAGTGCTTGGAATGCAGGTGGTCACCTTCGGAGAAGGACGAAAAGCGCTCACCTTTGGGCGATCTGCTCTTGAGCGGCGCGATTGGAGCTACCATTGAGATAATCGCGCAGATAGCGCGCCGTGTAGGACTGTTTGCCGTCTTTGACGACATCGAGTGGTAGCCCGGAAGCGACCAGATAGCCTCCCTCCTCCCCCCCTTCAGGACCCAGGTCTATCAAGTAGTCAGCTTCCTTAATGATGTCCAGATTATGTTCGATGGTGATCACCGTATTG
Source organism: Deltaproteobacteria bacterium (assembly GCA_005878685.1). Taxonomy (GTDB): domain Bacteria; phylum Desulfobacterota; class Binatia; order UBA9968; family UBA9968; genus DP-36. The sequence goes on from VBLN01000128.1 coordinate 4,727, forward strand.
CCCATCTCCGCGAGGCGGTGCAGGATCTGGATCAGCTTCTCGACGTCGGCGAAGTGCAGGCCCGTGGTCGGTTCATCCAAAACGTAAAGAGTCTTTCCGCGTGACTCCTTGCCGAGCTCGTAGGCGAGCTTGATCCTCTGAGCCTCTCCGCCGGAGAGCGTGTTACTCGCCTGACCGAGAGTAATGTAGCCCATGCCAATATCGTTGAGGATCCGCAACGGCCGCATGATTTTCGGATAGGCATGGAAAAACTCTACGGCCTCTTCCACAGTCATGCGGAGCACATCGGAGATATTTTTATTGCTGTAGCGAATGCTACGCGTCTCCTCATTGAACCGCTCGCCGCCACAGGCGTCGCAATCGACAAAGACGTCCGGCAGGAAACTCATCTCTTTTCGGATCTTTCCCTGTCCGGCGCACTGCTCACATCTTCCGCCACTGACGTTGAAGGAAAACCTAGTCGGGGCGTAGCCGCGCAAACGCGCTTCCGGGGTGAGTGAAAACAGCCGGCGGATCTCGTCCAGAAAGCCCACGTAAGAGGCCGGAATGGACCGCGGGGTCTTTCCGATCGGACTCTGATCCACCTCTACCACCCGCTCGATCTGATTCCAGCCGATGATATCCTTATGTTCTCCCGGGCGACCGGAGAACTGCCCCAACTTCATCTTGAGCCCTTTGTAGAGAACTTCTTTGATCAGCGTGCTCTTTCCCGATCCGGAGACGCCCGTCACGCAACTCCACGCGCCCAAAGGGAAGCGGACGTCGATATTCTTAAGATTGTTCGCCCTGGCTCCACGAATGACCAGCCACGAAGAGCCGGCGAATAAGCGCTGCGCCCAGGTTCTTTTTCTAATGCTCTTGAGAAAAGCTCCTGTGAGCGAGATAGGATTGGC
>VBLN01000128.1:5682-7782 GCA_005878685.1 Deltaproteobacteria bacterium
TCGCTTCGTCGTGTTCGACCACAAGAACCGTGTTGCCCATTCGTTCCAGCCGTCTGAGTGTCCGCAGCAGCATGCCATTATCCCGCGGGTGGAGGCCGATGGTCGGCTCATCGAGGATGTAGCAGACGCCACGCAAATTGGATCCGAGTTGCGCGGCAAGACGGATCCGCTGGGCCTCACCTCCGGAAAGCGTGTCGGCGCGCCGGTCAAGAGTGAGATAGGGTAACCCGACCTCGGAGAGAAAAGTCAGGCGATGGAGAATTTCTCTGAGAACCTTATCGGTGATTGCGCGATCTCGCTCAGAGCCGCCATTTTCCTGCCCTTTGACCTGAAGCGAGCGAAAATAATCCAATCCGTCCTTAACCGATAGGGAAGTGACCTGCCAAATCGCTTGGCCATTGAGCCTTACCGCCTGGGCGCGGGCGTTGAGCCTCCTGCCGCGGCACGTAGGACATGGGAGTTCCGTCATCAGTTCCGCCAGCCATTCACCCGCGCCATTCTCCGTCCCGTCCCGTAGATTCCTAAGATAGGGCAACAAGCCGACGAACCCCTCACTCGCATCCCCCGAAATGACGAGAGCCTGCTGTTTCTTGCTCAGCCGTGAGAAAGGTTTGTCCACATTAATGCCGTATTCCTCTTTGAGTTCGCGAAGAAGATGAAGCAGGTTGCGTTTGAGACTCGCCGAGTCGAGAGCAGGAAGCGACGTCAAGGAGGAGAAAGTTTCAGTCAGAGTTTTGCCTGGGTCATGAATGATCAGATCCGGATCGAACTCCAGCTCGAAGCCCATCCCATTGCACGAGGCACAGGCTCCTTGACGGCTGTTAAACGAAAACAACCTGGGATCGAGGGCCTCGTACCCAATGCCGCAGCGGTGGCAGAACAGGCGCTGGTTGTAGATCTGCTCGCCGCGTTGCGAAACAAGATGGATCACTCCATTTCCCAAGCGTAACCCCTGGTCCACCATCGCCTCCACTTCTCTGCCCCCGACCTTGCCGCGGCCGACGACGATGTCGATGTCATGCTCCTGGTACCGTTCGAGTCCGCCCACGAGCTGAGGCGATTTGAGATCCATGATCTCGCCGTCGATCCGCGCTCTTCGATAACCAAGTCTCTGCGCGCCAACGATCACTTCTTTATGAAATCCCTTCCGGCCCCTCACGATCGGGCTGAGGATCATAACCTCTTTTCCTTTATGAATGCGGGAGATGCGATCCAGGATCTGGCTCCGCGAAAGGGACATAATCAGGTGGCCGCACTGCACGCAGTGTTGTCTCCCTACCTTGGAGTAAAGCAGTCTCAGGTAATGGTAAATTTCCGTCACCGTGGCGACGGTCGACTTCTTCCCGCCTTGGCTCAACCGCTGCTCAATCGCCACCGTGGGCGGAATGCCGGCGAGGAAATCGACGTTGGGGCGCGCCATGATCTCAAGAAACTGGCGCGCGTAGGTGGAAAGACTATCGACGTAACGCCGCTGCCCCTCGGCGTAGATGATGTCAAACGCCAGAGACGACTTTCCCGAGCCGCTCAAGCCGGTAATGACCACGAATCGATCGCGCGGAATATTCAGGTTGATATTTTTTAAATTATGCTCCTTGGCCCCGACGATCGTGATCGCATTGCCATCTTCCCTTGAACCCTTTAACCCTTGAACCCTTAAACTTTTCTCCAAGGTGGGAAAAAAGGGCGACGGGAGATTTTTTTCGAGGTAGGGCTTGAGATAGCGACCCGTATGCGACTCTTCGGCCTGAACGATCTGCTCGGGAGTTCCTGCAGCCAGGATTCTCCCACCCCGCTCACCTCCTTCAGGTCCGAGATCGATAATATGGTCGGCGCATTTTACGACCTCCATGTTATGCTCGATCACGACAATGGAATGGCCTTGCTCGATAAGCTCTTTGAAGACCCCAAGCAACCGCTCGATATCATGGAAATGAAGACCGGTAGTCGGCTCATCGAAGATAAAAAGCGTGCCTGCCTTTTTTGCTTTAGCCATATGGGCGGCGAGCTTGAGCCGCTGAGACTCGCCGCCGGACAGAGTCGTCAGAGGCTGACCCAGACGCACATAATCGAGTCCCACGGAGCGAAGCACGCCGAGGCCGT
>VBLN01000135.1:0-1262 GCA_005878685.1 Deltaproteobacteria bacterium
GTAGAATATTTCCGATCCGTCAAATTATTGGCAGTGAGATAGATCGTCCATTGATTCCATTGGTACGATGCCTTGCTGTTGAGAATAAAATAGTCCGCCAGTCTTTTGGCGTCGTTGGGCTCGTCGTTCAGCATGAACTGACGGCTTACGTAGTTACCAAAGAGCGAGAGCGTAAGCCCCTCGATCGGATGAAAGCTAGTTCCTACCCCGACCCGATGGTGCGGGACCAAAGGGAGCTCATCACCTTTTTTGACTTGTCCGGAAAATAGGAGAACGTCGTTTTCAAAAGTCGCCTTGGTCAAGGTGTAGTTGAGAAATCCGTCCAGCCATTTTCCATACCGAGCTTTCAGTGAGGCTTCGATCCCTCTTCTTAAAGTGCGGTTGATGTTTTCATTCCGCCCGGTGAAGGTTACGGGATCGGTCACGACGAAGAGAATCTCGTCTCTTACCGGGGTATAAAAAACATTGAGTGAGGTATCGAGCCAGTCCTGCAAGCGAGCCTTCGCACCGATCTCGTAGTTCTGGCTCTTCATGGGCACCAAGCTCGGATTCGAGCCAAACGGACCTTGCGCGAAAATCTCAGTTGCTGTGGGCGTCCGAATTCCCTCGGAGTAACTGAAAAATAGACTCAAGTTCTTGAACGGCGCGTAGACTAGACCAGCTTTGGGGCTAACGCGGTTAAATGCTTTTTCCCCGTTTAGACTGGAGTCCAGCTTGTCTGTAAAATCGAGAGAATTGCGGTCGTAGCGAAGCCCGCCAGTCAAAACTAATGACTCAAAGATACTGAAACTGTCCGAAAGATAGAGGCCAACCACATTCTCCCGGGTCGATTGCTTGGTCAAAAAAGGCGAGCCAAAAAAGGCGCCGGAGTTGGTGATTGAAAATCTGTTGTTGGCGTACTCCACCCCGAGATTCAAGAGATTCTTTTTGGTTAGAATGTTTCCCTCGTGGGTGAGCTGGAGCGTTCCTCCTCCGGAAAGAACAGCCGTGTCAAGAGTGGATTCATTCGACTGGCCCCGAACGAACCCCACTAGGTTGTTGTCCCTGACAAAGCCGTTCAGCGCCACCGAGAAACCTGCAGGAAGCTTTTGACGGACGTTGAGAGCTACCAAGTCGAGATCTGCATCGAAGAAGTCGCCGGGCGTAAAATTGGCTTCCCGGTCCCGATGCAGAATGCTCAAAGGCAAAGAGCCCGCCTGCTTTAAGTGATCTTGAACATGGGTATACGAAAGTGTCGCATCGGTATTGTCGCCTAGCCGGTA
>VBLN01000135.1:1497-7565 GCA_005878685.1 Deltaproteobacteria bacterium
TCGTTATATTGATAACGCCGCCAAGAGCGTTTCTACCAAAAACAGTTGCGGTTCCGGGCAAGATTTCAATCCGCTCGATACTCTCCAAAGGGATGAGGTCGAAATTGATCGTGTTGAAGTCAGGTTCATTGACTCTGACGCCGTCAACGAAGACGCTTGTAGCCGTAACCGGCTGGGCGTTGAAGCCTCTGAGATCCACAGTGGATTGGAACTCATTACCCAACTGATCATAAAGGACTACGCCCGACTGATATTGGAGGATCTCCTGGATGGTTTTCGCGCCAAGCTCTTTAATATCTTCCTCGGTAATGACGATTACTTTTCCCGGTATCCTGGAGATCTCCTGCTCGACATCCTTGAGCCGAGTTGACGTCACGACGACCGGCGGAAGCGTCTCATCTGGATTAGGCTCTGCAGCCAGGCAGAATATGGGGGAAAAAACCAAGAAGAGAAGAAAGAAGAAGAGATTCATATAACCTCCTTTTCCCGCGAAAGGGGAGTGCTGAGGCAGACCGGACAGGTCTCCTGGCTTAGGCTTCAAACCTACTCGCCGCGCCTTCCCATGAGCCTAGGGCTCACAGTGACTTATCTGCGGCTTTTGTAGCCTTCACAGTTGCGGGGCAGCAGGGGAATTACACCCCTTTCCCTGGCATCCGTCTGCAGCCAATAAAATTCTCTGTGTTTGCCTCCTTTTAAAAAAACTAACCTAATCTTTTAGATCTGCGAGACGAAATACGATCGGAATCTTAGCCCAACTCTCCATTCGCCTTTCTCCGTGGCGAGCCGGAGAAAAACGCCAGCGCTTAACCGTCTCCACCGCGGCGTGATCCAGGGATTCAAAGCCAGAGCTGCGGTTTATCTCGACCGACTTGGGCCGGCCGTCTTCATCCACCAAGACGCGAAGCAGGACTGTACCTTCCCAGCCCTCCGTCCGTGCTCTGTCCGGATACTCGGGCTTGGGGGTATAAGCGTAGGCGACCTGTATAAACCCTGGACCACCGCCGCCATCTCCTCGTCCATCGCCGGAGCCGCTCCCTGCCCCAGAACTTCCCTTGCCAACCGATCCTTCTCCCTCGCCCCCGGTTCCATGCTGCATTGAGAAGCTCGCGAACGTCTCCGCTGGAAGGGCCACCTCTGAGGCTATGTCTGACGTCATCGCAATCGCTTCCCGCCCGTCAGTCGGACTAACAGGAATCGCGATTGGATCTTCCGGTCCTGTCGTCTTCTCCGTATCATTGCTTGTTTGTTTCAACGGTTTAACGGGCGTAGGAAGTTTTGGTCCCGTGGATCTACCTTCTTTCCCTTCCGTACGGCCATCGCCGATCACGCTGTCTCCACTGCCGTCCTCCAAACTTAGAACCACTACAGGCACGAGTTCCTCCCCTCGCAAGCTGAGGAAGAAAACTGGATAGGTCAACGCGGTTGTGTGCAAAGCCAAAGAGACAAGTAGAAATAGACCCATCCTCATAATCGACTAACCTTCCAGGCCTCTAAAGCGGGAGACTAAAGGGAAAGAGAAGGAACCTTTCTCTCTCTTCCGGAGAGGCCGGCTGAGAAGCTCTAGGCAGGTCTCCTGGCTTAGGCCTTAACCTACTCGCCGTGCCTTCCCATCCGTCTCAGGTGGACAGTGGCTTGTAGTGCAGCTTTCGTCGCCTTTACAGTGGCGGGACCGCGCCGGAATTACACCGGACTTCCCTTGACGCCTTAGAGCATCGTAACGACGCAGCGGAAGCTACAACGTGGGAAAGAACTTGTCAAGATTTTTTTACAGAATAAACCAAAAGACCAAAGGAATGCTCCCCAAGGAAAAAAGTGTAGTGAGAAAAACAGAGGTTAAAGCCACGTATTTGATGCCTCTTGCTAAAGCGAAGCAAATAGCACAAAAGCCAAGGTCTCGCTGATCTCTTCAACAGCTCCAAAATGATCGTCAGTCAGCCCGCCAGCGCGACGATAAAGATAACTCCTGCTAAGAAGAGCAAGAAGCGAGGCCCATAGGGCAATCCAGAGCCCCATCCGACCGGCAAAGATAATAACCAAAGCAAGTGCAATAGCAGTAGCCAACACGAGCTGAGACGCCCGCACATGCTGCATTCCAATCTGTTCTATTCCCTCATCTGCAAAGTCGGATCCGTAGGCTAGGATAACCATCGCCCATCGACCCAACATTGGAGCAAGAAGGAGCCCCTCGCTGCGCGCGTCTCCCATCACTTCCGTGGCGCGAAACTTGAGCGCAATCACAACCAAAACCGCCAAGAGACCAAAAATCCCGATCCCTCGGTCTTCCCGCGCCACTGTGAATCCAGCTCTTGCCTCTCCGCCGGCCCTAAACCCATCAAAGGTACCCCCAAGACCCCTTAGATGCTGCGCTCGGGCCATCAGAATGAGAGCAGCGATAATCAGAACACTAACGATCTCGGATGCCAGATAAGGATCCAGAAGCCAATTGACTAAAACCAAGATCAAACCCAAACAAAAACCGACTACAGGGAAAAATGAGGTGGATCTTCCAATGTCTTCCGGCACTATTGTCGGACTTGCATACCATGGGAAAATGGTCAGAAAACGAAACGCCGTCGAAAAAGGTCTCATGTCTCCCCCTTTTCTCTCACGCTGATCCACCTGTCAACAACTTATGCTTCATGGCCGACTCCAATCCGCTCGCAGACGACGCCTTTTACCTGGAAAAGAGATCTAAATTGGCCCTTAAGATCGAGGGCTCCGAGGGCAATTTTTTGCTTTACTTTTAAGCCCATTTTGGATACAATTTCACTTAGCTTGAGAGTCGACCTAACCCCTAGACTTTACAAGCAAATCTAAAACCAACCAAAAGCAAAAAATGGCGCAGACAAAAGCTCCATCCGAGTCCGACTATAAAGCCGATAATATTAAAGTTCTCGAAGGCCTCGAGGCGGTGCGAAAAAGACCCGGAATGTATATTGGCGACACCGCCGAGAGAGGGTTGCACCACTTGGTCTACGAGGTTGTGGATAACTCCATCGATGAGGCTCTGGTAGGTCACTGCGACCAAATCGACGTCAGCATCCATATCGATAACAGTGTGACGGTCATTGACAACGGCCGCGGCATTCCTGTTGACATGCATTCGACCGAAAAGAAATCGGCCGCGGAGGTTGTTCTGACTAAGCTGCATGCCGGCGGCAAGTTTGACAAAGTCTCCTACAAAGTCTCCGGGGGGCTCCACGGCGTCGGAATTTCCGTGGTCAATGCTTTATCCGAAACGCTCGAGGTAGAAATCAAACGCGACGGCAAGGTTTATCAGCAGCGCTACAAGCGGGGCGTTCCCGAGGCGCCGCTCAAAGAAGTCGGAAAATCCAAAGAGCGGGGAACGCGAGTTACCTTTCGTCCCGACACGAAGATCTTCGAGACGATCGACTTTAGTTTTGACATTCTCTCCCAGCGGCTTCGAGAGCTCGCCTTCCTCAACAAAGGCGTTCGGATAACAATTGAAGATGAGAGAACGCAGAAGAAACATGAGCTTCTCTACAAAGGAGGCATCGTCTCCTTTGTAGAGCATCTCAACCGCGCAAAGACCCCGATCCATCCTAACGTGGTCTACCTGCAGGGTGAAAAAGAGGGGATCGATGTCGAGATCGCCATGCAGTGGAATGACACCTACTCAGAAAACATCTTTTCTTTTGCCAATAACATCAACACCAGCGAAGGAGGGACTCACCTCATTGGGCTCAAGTCCGCCCTGACCCGAACCATCAACAACTACGCGATCCAAACCGGATTGCTGAAAAAAGACGAGGAGAATCTTCAGGGAGAGGATGTGCGCGAGGGGCTGACGGCGGTCATCAGCGTCAAAGTGCCTGAACCTCAATTTGAGGGTCAAACCAAGACGCGCTTGGGCAACAGCGAGGTCAAGGGGCTCGTGGAAGCGCTGATCAACGAAAAGCTTGCAAGTTACCTGGCGGAGCACCCGGGCGATGCCAAAAAGATCGGCATGAAGGGCATCGAGGCGGCGCGCGTGCGCGAGGCGACGCGCAAGGCCAAAGAGCTCGCGCGGCGAAAAGGCGCCTTGGACTCCGGCTCCCTTCCGGGAAAGCTCGCAGACTGTCAAGAGCGCGATCCGGCCCTGAGCGAGATCTTCATCGTTGAGGGAGACTCGGCCGGCGGATCAGCCAAACAGGGAAGGGACCGACGCAACCAAGCCGTGCTGCCGCTAAAGGGTAAGATCCTCAACGTGGAGAAGGCCCGATTTGATAAGATGCTTTCTTCCCAGGAAATCCGGCTGCTCATCACAGCTCTGGGAACAGGGGTAAAGGAAGACTACGATTCATCAAAGCTTCGCTACCACTCTATCATCATCATGACCGATGCCGATGTGGACGGCTCCCATATTCGAACTCTCCTTCTGACCTTCTTCTACCGGCAGATGCCCGACCTAGTCGAGAAGGGCCATCTCTTTATCGCGCAGCCTCCGCTTTACAAGGTCAAACGCGGGAAACAGGAGCGATACCTGAAAGATGAGACCACCCTGGAAGACTATCTCGTCGAGATCGGCACTGAGGACGTTCGCGTTCGCTCCACGAATGACGGGAACGGACTGACGGGCCAACCTCTCCAAGCGTTCATCAAGAAGGTCTTGCGCTGGGAGAAGCTCATGGCCCTGGCGGCTCGCAAAAAGAAAAGCAGGCCCATTTTAGAAGCCTTGCTAATCGAAGAAGACTTCAGTGAGGAGACCCTAAAGGACGCAAAAGCGCTCAAAAAATTCCAGGCGCAGCTCGCTTCTTATATCAATCTAGTCGCCCCTGAGCAGGCCCCACTCTCTTCTACCCTTGAGGAAGATCCGGAGCACAACTGTTTCAAGCTCATCTGCTTTACGAGATCGAATGGCAGCGGTCTACAGACCGTCATTAACCATGACTTTTTAACGAGCGTTGAATATAAGGAACTCAAGCGACTTTTCTCAGAGCTAACGGGAATAGGCTATCCTCCTTACTGGGTGGAAAACGGGGAACACAAGGCGAGAATCCGCTCGCTGCATGAATTGCTCGATTACATCATCGAGGGCGGAAAGAAGGGTCAATATATCCAGCGCTACAAGGGTCTAGGAGAGATGAACCCAGAACAGCTCTGGGAGACGACGATGAACCCTGAAACACGGGTGCTGTTGCAGGTTCGGATCGAAGATGCGGTGGAAGCGGATAGAATCTTCTCCACGCTCATGGGAGATGAAGTCGAGCCGCGGCGGGAGTTCATCCAAGAGTATGCCCTTACGGTAAAGAACCTGGACATCTAGCGCTCATAGTCATAAGTAAAGAGTCATGAGTTCCGAGACCCATTCCACCCCCTCATAACTCTCTACTCGAACTCTAAACTATCCGTGGAAGCAAGCCTCAAGCAGCAAAAGATCCCAGTCTACATCGAAGACGAGATGCGCCAGTCCTATATGGACTACGCGATGAGCGTCATCATCGGCCGCGCCCTGCCCGACGTGCGCGACGGGCTGAAGCCGGTGCACCGGCGGGTGCTCTATGCGATGTACGACATGGGGAATGTCTGGAACAGCTCCTATAAAAAGTCGGCTCGTGTCGTCGGCGACGTGATCGGAAAATACCACCCGCACGGCGACGTGGATGACACGATCGTGCGGTTGGCTCAGGACTTCTCCATGCGTTATCCCCTGGTAGACGGCCAAGGAAACTTCGGCTCCGTCGATGGCGATCCCCCTGCGGCCACGCGTTACACGGAGATTCGCATGGCCCAAGTGGCCGGTGAGATCCTGGCCGATATTGAGAAAGAAACCGTTGATTTCGTTCCCAACTATGACGACTCGCTGAAGGAGCCAATAGTCCTTCCCGCCCGCATCCCCAATCTTTTGATCAACGGCGCCTCCGGCATTGCCGTCGGAATGGCCACGAATATCCCGCCCCACAACCTGGGCGAAATCGTGGATGGTTTGGTCGTGATGGTGGAAAATCCGGAGATCAGCATCAAGGAACTGATGAAATACATCCCCGGCCCGGACTTTCCGACGGGCGGTTTCATCCACGGCAAGGAAGCGATCGTTCAAGCCTACATGGAAGGCCGGGGAATCATCC
>VBLN01000135.1:7581-8136 GCA_005878685.1 Deltaproteobacteria bacterium
ACTGGCAAAGAGCAGATCATCATCAGCGAGATCCCCTTCATGGTGAACAAGGTCCGGCTGATCGAGCAGATCGCTGCGTTGGTCCAGCAAAAGAAGATTGAAGGCATCGGGGACTTGCGTGATGAATCGGACCGGGAGGGCATGCGGATCGTCATCGAACTTAAGCGCGACGCGGTCACGGAGGTGGTAATCAATCAACTCTACAAGCACACGGCCCTGCAGGACTCGTTCGGCGTCAATATGCTCGCGATTGTTGATGGCCGGCCCAAATTGCTCAATCTAAGAGACGCACTTAAGGCTTTCCTGGACCATCGCAAAGAGGTGGTCACGCGACGCACTGCCTATGATCTGCGCAAGGCCGAAGAGCGCCTCCATATCCTAGAAGGTTTGAAGATCGCCCTGGATCACCTGGACGCGGTGATCACTCTCATCCGTCGCTCCGCAGATCCCAAGGTCGCCAAGGCAGGTTTGATGCAGAACTTCGGTCTGACGGATATCCAAGCCCAGGCGATCCTCGACATGCGCCTGCAGAGACTGACCGGACTGGAACGAGAC
>VBLN01000135.1:8154-8838 GCA_005878685.1 Deltaproteobacteria bacterium
CAAATTGAGAGCCATCCTGGCCGATGAGAAAGAGATATATCGAATCATTGTCCAAGAACTCAAGGAGATCAAAGAGAACTACGGCGATGAGAGGCGAACCGAGATCGTGGATCGAACCGAAGAGATCTCAGTAGAAGACATGATCGTGGAAGAGGATATGGCGGTCACCATCTCGCACGAAGGCTATATCAAGCGGAACCCGATCACCCTCTACCGGGCGCAGCGTCGGGGAGGGAAAGGGAAAATCGGGACGACGACCAAGGAGGAGGACTTTGTCGAGTACCTCTTCGTCGCCTCGACCCACTCCTACATCCTCTTTTTTACCACGGTGGGCAAAGTCTACTGGATTAAGGTCCATGAGCTCCCTCAGGCCGGCAGGGCGGCCAGAGGCAAACCGATCGTCAATCTCCTCCACTTAGAGGAGGGAGAGCGAGTTTCCGCCTTTCTCTCCGTGCGCGAGTTTCAGGAAGGACGTTACGTCGTTTTCGCTACAAAACAAGGCTTGATTAAAAAGACCGAACTAATGTCCTATGCCAATCCGCGCTCCTCGGGAATTCGCGCCATCGCCCTTGAACCCAAGGATGAGGTGATCGGCGTCCATCTCACGGACGGCCAGCAGGAGATGATTCTCTCCACCCGGGACGGGCAATCCATTCGGTTCAAGGAAGAGCAAGTGCGACCCAC
>VBLN01000135.1:8930-10247 GCA_005878685.1 Deltaproteobacteria bacterium
CTATGGCAAACGGACCACGATGGAAGAATATCGCCTCCAATCGCGAGGCGGCAAATGGATCATCACCATGAAGACCACCGAGAATACCGGCAAGGTGGTTGGAGTCCAGCAAGTGACCGAGGATGACCAACTCATGCTGATCACCAACAAGGGAAAGATCATCCGTTTGAGAGTCAAGGATATTAGAGTCATTGGCCGGAACACCCAGGGGGTACGTCTCATTGACCTCGAAGAAGGAGAAAGGATGGTGTCTTTGGCGCGACTAGCGGAGAAGGAGGAAGAGGAGTAGCGCGTGCCCGTTTCTCGTGATCGTGCTCGTAATAAAATCTCGCGCCGGTCAGATGGAAGACGATTCAGACGAACACGAGCACGAATCACGAACACGATGTAGACCATGGGGCGGAGTATAGGAGTGATAGGGGCCGGCGGTTGGGGAACCGCCCTGTCCAAGTTGCTTTGTGAAAAGGGTCTCGAAGTAACTCTCTGGTGTCACGGAGACAGAAGCTACCAGGAAATCCTAGAAAAAAGAGAGAACCGCTCTTACCTTCCAGGGATTGCTCTACCCCCTTCTCTGAACGTCACCCGCTCGATCCAAGCGGCTGCCTTTGCCAAAGAGCTGGTGATCTGCGCTCTTCCTTCCCACAGAGTGCGTGAGGTCATGCAGGGCGCCGCCTCTCACGTAGCTCGCGAGGCAATTCTTCTTTGTGGAACGAAGGGCATCGAAGAGGAGACTCTTTTGACCATGGGTGAGGTTCTGAGCGAGATTTTCGGTGAATCTAAAACAGAGCGGCTCTCCTTTCTCTCCGGCCCCACCTTTGCCACGGAAGTGGCTCAGGGGCTACCGACGGCTGTGACCGTGGCGACTCTAACGGAGAGCGTCGGGAGGCAAGTCCAGGAAACCCTCAGCACGCAAAGCTTTAGAGTCTATACCTCCAAGGATGTCGTAGGCGTGCAGATGGGCGGCGTCGTCAAAAATGTGATCGCTATCGCGGCCGGGATTAGTGACGGCTTGGCGTTGGGATATAACGCCCGGGCCGCATTGATCACGCGCGGATTGGCCGAGATGACTCGTTTGGCAGTCAAGATGGGCGGAGACCCGCTGACCCTTTCCGGGCTGCCCGGTCTGGGCGATTTGATCGTGACTTGCACAGGAGAGCTAAGCCGCAACCACAAGGTCGGCATTCAAATTGCTCAGGGGAAAAAACTAAAAGAGATCTTGAGCGAGATGCAGATGGTCGCCGAGGGCTTGCGCAATGCACGTTCGGTCTATCTCCGGGCTAAGCAGCTGGGGGTGGAGATGCCGATCGTCGAGCAGAT
>VBLN01000136.1:0-6012 GCA_005878685.1 Deltaproteobacteria bacterium
GTCCCAGATTCACTAAGAAAGTGTTCCTGACTGGTTCAGCGGATTTTTGAATGCCTTGGCTATGGGAGAAGGGTGGAAGAAAGAGCAGTTGAAGGCTCGTGGGAGAGTCCGAAGACTGCGCGGCAACCTCAGACGTTTCTGCTAATGCTGTTCTGGCGACAAGACAAAAGAGAAGAAGCAATGTTGGGAGGCAAAACCGTTTGATCACTATCAGCCCGATCTAGAATCCAAGCTACTATAAAATGGATCAGTAGTAAAGAAAAATGTTTTGTTGGGAGTGATCGCGGCAAGGAACTTAGGGCTGTGCCAGCGCGAGCCGGTCTCGGAGAGGTGATCTCCTCTTGCAAGAATTCTGCTACTCTATGTGTCTTTTGATCAAAAGGAAGCAGGTGCTAAAAAATTAAACTAACCATTACGTGCTCCCAGCTAACCCAAGCAGATAGCCGAATTTTTCGCGTGCCTTGTGGCTGACTTCAGGGCTCGGGGCGTTCACTTTTGGGAACTTGTCCCTCCATTCAAAGGGGCGGGTGGCATCGATGACAGCACGGGAGTTGGTGAGGTCCCCAGTGCGTCGCCGCTCTTCCGTGAGCAGCGGATCGGCGGGAGTTGTCCGCATCCGGCGTAAAATGTCCATGGAGGTGGCCGGGTCGGAGCGGGTTACCATCGCCCACATCAGCTGCTCGAAGTTCGAGACGTCGATGTCGTCATCGACGACGATGACAAACTTGCATCCGTAGACGGTCGAGCCACAGCTCGCCGCCAGCACGCCGACTTGTTTGGCATGGCCGGGATAGCGCTGCTTGATGGCGATGCCGTGTAACATACGGGAGGCCCCGATCTCATGGCACCAGATCTGTGTAACGTCCGGCACCCCGGCTGCGGCGAGCTCCTGATTGAGCATCGCCGAGCGGATGATCGCCCGGTAGCGGGCCATCTCGTCGGAGCCGCCGCCAAGCGGCGGCACGCCCAGGAGGACGGGGTCGTTACGATGATAGATGGCTTGGATGTCGATCACGGGCTGCGGGCTGGTGCCTCCTGCGTAGTATCCCATCCACTCGCCGAACGGCCCCTCGCGCTTGCGGATCTTCGGGTCCAGGTAGCCTTCCAGAACAATTTCGGCGTTTGCCGGGAAAGGGAGCCCCGTCACTTTTCCCCTCACTAGCTGGACCGGCTTTCCCCGCATGCCACCGACGATGTCGAACTCGGAGACGCCATAGGGGAACTCGGTGCCCGCGATAAAGAAGAACAGCGGATCGCCTCCTACGACCAAGGCGACGGGCATTCGCTCACCCCGGCTGAAATACTTTTCGCGATGGATGTGGCCGTGTTTTCCCGGCACCATGAGCAGGCTCACGGATTTGCGATCCTGAATCATGGCACGATAGCAGCCCGCATTGACCCATCTCTCGTCAGGATCCATCGTCACGGTGAAGCAGCCTGTGCCGATGTAGCGGCCGCCGTCATCGGCGTGCCAGATCGGCGTCGGAAACTTGGTGACGTCAATCTCGTCTGCCGTCAGGATGTTTTCGAAGACCGGACCAGTCTCGACAATGTCAGGGGTGGTGCGCCGCGGGTTCTTGAGGTAGTGCTCGAAGAAAACCTGGCTGAGCTCCTGTTTCGAGAGATGATCGGGAAAGCCGAGGGTCATGTTGCGGCGCTTTCCTGCAAAGACATTGATAATCAGGCGAAATCCTTTGGCACAGCCTGGCACTTCGTCAAAAACAACCGCCGGCCCGTCGTCACGCGGGATGACCACGTCCGCGGCAAGGCCGATCTCCTCCTGCCAGGATGCCCCTAAAACTGTACGGAGTTCGCCGAGACGCTCCGCCTCATGCATCCACTCGCGCAGGTCATTGTAGCGCCACGCGGGTTCGACTTGGCACTCGCTCATAATCACTCCTTAGTCTCCATTGGTTACGTGTCCCTTTTCATCAAGAATTCAGGTTTCTGTCAACAAAGACCCTTTTGCCTTCGTCCTGCTTCATCCTCTGTGTTTCTGTATCATGGCCGGGGCTGGTTCGCCCATCCCTTTTTTCTGCATGAGCCCGTTTTACTCAAACCGTTGATCTCCACCCGTACGGTGAACCGATTCCACGTTGACATAGCGTGTCATTTGACGGATAGTTCGCATGTATCGTATGAGTGCGGTTTCACACCGAGAAGTAGTTCTCATCCACAGCTCGGATTTGCATCTAAGCGCCGAGTCGGATGTTGGCCCGTCAGGCCCCTTCGGCACATTGTCAACTCTCCACAAGGTTCTGACCGCCGCCACTGTGGCGCACGCAGATCTCGTTGTCCTGGCCGGCGATACGTTCGACCACAATCGCCAACCGTCCGAGTTTATTGATAGAGCCACGCGAACCATGGGCGAATACGGCATGCAGATCGTGATTCTGCCCGGCAACCACGATCCCCTTACTCCCGACTCGGTCTATCGGCGCGCCGAGCTGACCGCCGCTTCGAACGTCTGTGTACTCGGGCTCACAGTCGACGAAGTGGCGATCTTTCCTGGCCTCGGGCTGGAGATTTGGGGCAGGGCGCACCGGGACTATTTTGACATGTCGCCGCTGCCCAAGCCACCTGCTCGTTCCACACGCTGGCGGCTCACTGCTGCCCACGGTCACTATGTCGAAGAGCCGGATGAACCGGGCCGCTTGCTCGGTTCGTGGCTAATCCGTCGTGAGGATCTTGCCGGAACCGGCGCTGACTATGTCGCGCTCGGACACTGGAATCGCGCCGCGCGCGTGGGCGACCAGCGGATCAATGCCTATTATTCGGGCTCTCCCGACTATGCCGGTACGGTCAATCTCGTCCGGCTCCGGCGGGACGGCGAGGTCGAAGTAACTCAGGCTCCCTTGAGTGCCTGGGGAGCGCGGGCGGGAGAGAAATAGAAAGAAACTTGATGACCCATTGGCGGAGGAGCATTCCATAACCAGCCATCGGGATGCCATGTCGTTAAGACGGCGTACGTGCTGGAGTGCTGGCAGCACGAACCGGACTTTTTCTACTCCGGTTGGATCTCATTAGCTCTTCCGTGTGGGCTTTCTGGCGTACAAGTTTAGCTCTGAAACTACAATTTTGGACAACACCCGTTTCCCTCGCCTTTGATACGAGACAGAACATTATTCTCGTCCGGCCCGGAATTCACAGAAAAGGCCAAAATTTGGGGAAAGACTTTGTGCGTGAGGCTGGATCGAGCAGCTTCAGCTCTGGACGAATCTCTAAGTGCCGCCTAGCTGAACAGTGGCACTTGTTTTGCTTCATAACTGTCCTCGGCTACTGGTAAAAATCAGTGTCAGGGGGCTTATTGAATTCTCAAAACAGGAGGTTTTATGGCGCTTTGGAAAGAGTCGACGCAGACAGAATCGTTGGATGAGCGAAATGAACGGCCGCCGCAGGATTTGGCGCGTGTCACCCAGATGCCTCAGCGGAAGGAGAGTCGTCCG
Organism: Deltaproteobacteria bacterium; assembly: GCA_005878685.1. Lineage (GTDB taxonomy): Bacteria > Desulfobacterota > Binatia > UBA9968 > UBA9968 > DP-36. Next base: position 3,447 of record VBLN01000136.1, read on the forward strand.
AAGGATAGTCAAGAATCTGTTTTTGGTGCCGGGCTGACTATCGAAGGGAAAATTGAGGGGGACGGGGACGTTCGCATTGCCGGTCAGTTCAAGGGGGACGCTCATGTGAAGGGCGACTTGAGCATTGAAAAGGGCGCTCATATCACAGGAAAAATCCACGCGGACACCGTCATCATTGGCGGCGAGTTGGACGGAAATATCGTCGCAAGCTCTCAAGTGAAGCTGTTGGAGTCCGGCCAGTTGATCGGAGATCTCAAGGCCACAACGTTGACTGTTGCCGCCGGGTCTCGGATGCGCGGCAATGTTGAATTTGGATGGGATGATTTAGGGACCGGGAAGGTTGGAATCAGTAAAGCCCATGAGAAAGGGGGAAATGGGTCTGCTCTATGAGAGCGAGCCATATCTCTGTTGCCGGCGAGTCCCGGGTCTGCCCTCACTGTAAGGCGACGATCCTCAAGAGCTCACCGTCGTGTCCTCTGTGTCACCACGTTCTAAGATTCGTTCCAGTGGGTGTAGCCCCCTCTCCCTCCCCGACTAAATGTCCGCTCTTGGTCGAGGGCACAATTAACCATCCTGGAAACGGGCAGGTGTTCGAGTATTCTGTCCTCATGGAGGTCCATGACGAAACGGGGAAATTGATCTCGCGATCCACCGTGGGGATTGGTGCCCTCGAGGAAACACAAAAGAGGACCTTTTGTCTGCGAGTAGAGATCTCTCCGACCACGCCCGGTTCTTGAGGGAATCTATTCTCAGAGTCCGCCGGTCACGTTTCGTGGACCACGAACACCAGCGCGAACCAGAGACCGTTTTTTGATTGACAGTCAGTCGTCCCGAGGGAAACAAGCGTAGTGCCGTAGATCCTCGCCATTCCCGAGGTGAGGAAGAGCACGGGCTGGTTTATTTAGTCCACAGCTTACCCCATCCACGTAGCCATCTTGAGATCTGCCTTCCAATGAGGGGGCTTGGTCAGGTTTGCCTTCCGCCCAAAGCTGTTGTACAAGGTCGGGCATTGTAATAACCCCCTTCTCGATCAGGAGCTTCGCGAGGATCTTCGCCAGAGGGTCTGGCTGGCCTAGAATTGATTTAATCAGCTTATCCAGGGTAACGACATCTTCCTTGGCTAGCGGTAGCATCGTAAGGAGCCCTCCTACGGCAGGATGAAGAATCTTTATCGCTATCTCGAAAAAGAGTCAAGATGGCTTGCGACGCACGCCCCAAACTGCTTCCCTGGTCTTCGAACCAAACTAAATGAATCGCTGATTGCACTTGGCGGTTAAGCTTCTTTGCAACTGAATGCGCCGAAACATGGCAGCTCACTTGCCATAGTCATTTATAGGTGTAGTAGTAATAGCATGAGGTCAAGGTGCATCGTGTCGGGGGAATCATTATCGCTAGTTTTTAGCTGCGGGACCCGGGCGGCAAAGGAGAGCTTATGCTGTTTTGTCGCACTCAGAGAAATGGGTGGGGTTACTTTAGCGGAGAAGGGAGTCAACAGTAATGGACGCAAACGCCAAAAAGACTGCGCTGCGGATGATTCCGTACGGTTTGTATGTTCTCACGGCCCAAGGGAAGGATGGTCGGGTTGCGGCCGCGACCGTTAACTGGGTCACTCAGACCGCCTTCGAGCCCCCTTTACTTGTTGTGGGCGTCAAGGCAGACTCCGGCGCTCACAGTCTCATCAAGGAATCCAAAGCGTTTGCTCTCAATATCCTGGGTAAAGATCATAAAGACGTGGCATTCACCTTCTTCAAGCCACTCGAACGGGAAGGGAATACCATCGGCGGTCAACCGTTCCGTACGGGCAGCTTGGGGGCTCCTATTCTTGAAAAAGTTCCGGCCTTCGTTGAGTGTGCGTTGGTTGAAACGATCGAGAAAGGCGACCACTCAATCTTCGTGGGAGAGGTCAAGAATGCGGGTGTATCGCAGCAACCTTCAGGGCGACCCGATGATGTCACTCTGACCCTCAAGGATCTTGGAGATAAGATATTCTACGGCGGCTAGCTCATAATGACAAAAGGTACTGAGTTGGGATGTGTTGAAATAAGAGAAAGGAAGGTCGATGAAAATGAAGCATGGGTGGGTATCACGCCCTCTCAAATAGCCTGGGCAGAGGAGTCCGTCTTGAATCAGCAGATCGCTCAAGCGGAAGCGTCGAAAGGAAAGCCCGTTACCATCCGGGGAAAAATCTCCGCCGTTGAACAGCAAACTCTGAAGGTGACAACTCCCAGCGGCGAGGTTTTAGTTCACTTGCCAGACGCTGTTAGGATCAACGGGGTGGCGCCGGCAAAACTCGCGGATATCAAGCGTGGCACCTATGTAGGCACGGCCGCTCAAAAGCAAGCGGATGGCAGCCTTCGCGCTCTTGAGGTCCACATTTTCCCTGAGGAAGGGCGCGGGACAGCGGAGGGGCAAAGACCATACGACCTACAACCCGGCTCTACCATGACAAACGCCAATGTCGAAAAGGTGGAGCAAGTAGCTGTTGAAAAAGTCCAGGGACAAATGCTGACCCTAAAATACAAAGGAGGCGAGGCTCAAGTCTTGGTTCCGCCCGAGACGCCTATCG
>VBLN01000136.1:6048-8967 GCA_005878685.1 Deltaproteobacteria bacterium
ACTGATTACAGCAACACGGATTAGCGCAGGTGTGGATGGAGTCATGCCACCAATGTAGACGGCAAGTCGTCAGGGTTGTTGACTAGGCTAACGGTCAGTTATACGCTCTTGCATGCAAGGAGGAAGGTATGAAAAAAATTATCCTTTCTCTGTCGGCAGCAGTGCTTGTCTTGCTCTTCTATATCCCCAAGACAGAAGCTCGTCAGTTTCGTAGCGGTGTCGTGTCCCGTGCTGGAGCTCATCCTAGTTCCTTTACACGTTCCAGCTCTTCCTTCAGTAGGCCTTCCGTCGTTATCATCAATCAACGCCCCGTCTTCTTCCCTCAACGCCGCTTTATACGGTCCGGCAACACGTTCTTCTTTTTCCCTCACCATAACTTTGTCGGGAAGACGATCATCGTCTCAGAGCCCTTCTTCTGCTTTGAGGATAGCAGCGCCTTTATCAATGAAGCGAGTTTTTTTGAGCACCTGCACCGGTTCCATGGAATCGGGTTTGAAAGCATTCCGAGTGTCATCGTGCGGAGCGGCCCTCAGGTATTCTTCTTTGGGTGGTAATCGAAGTCTGCCTCCTGCTTAGTTGAGCATCAGTCCGTCACCATTAAATCTGTTCCTTCGAGCTTGTCGTTTTTAGGCAAATCTTACCGGCTATTTCTGGCGGGGACAGCCCGGCTTGCCTGGGAGCCGCGGAAGACTACCAAGCGACTGGGGTGACTTTGACAGGGCGTCTGCTAATAGCCCAAAGTAGGCCGCCAGCCGCGATGGCACAGACAGAGGCGCATGCCGCAAAGGTCCAATCGATTCCGATAATCGAAGCGGCGCCGCCCATCAGTAGCCCTCCCAAAGACCACAATCCTCTGTCCATAAAGAACAAACTCAGCACTCGTCCTAAAAGATTGGGCGGTGTCTCCACTTGAATGGCGGTGTTTGATGACGCGCGGGCCGCGATTTGGCAAAAGCCGACCAAGGCCAGGAGCATCAACGAAAATATGAAAGAGTGAGAAAAGGCAAAAAGAGCGAGGAAGAACGCAAAGCCCAGCACGCAGAAGCAGATCCAGGCGATTCCCGGCCGGAGATTCCCCAGAGAGGCGAGGACTAGCGCCGCTCCGGTTGCGCCCAATCCCGGAGCAGCCATGAGCAGGCCAAAACCGGAAGGGCCGACGTGCAAGATATTCGTCGCGAACATGGGAATGAAGCGATTATAAGGTGCTCCGGCGAGAGCGAGGATATAGGAAAGAGAAACGATGTAAAAAATGACTCGATTGCTCCTCAAATGAGTGTAACCCTCTTTGATGTCCTCCCACAGACCTTGCTTCACGCTTCGTCTTTCCCAAGGAAGCAGTTCCATAAGGTAAAGATTGAAAATCAGGGCTAAAAAGCTTAAGGCATTGAGAAAGAAGCAACCGGCGATGCCGATAAGGGAGATGATGAGTCCCCCAGCCGATGGTCCCAAAACTTTTGACAGATTAAAAACCGAGGATTGAAGACCGATGGCATTGAGCAACTCTTCGCTGGGAACCATGCTGTTGACCAGGGATTGGCGCGCCGTTTGATTGACTGTGTTCACGGCTCCTAAGAAGAAGGTCAAAACGATGATGTGCCAAAGAAGAATGACTTTGAAATAAACCGCGAGCCAATAAATAATTGCCTGAACCATGGCCAAAGTTTGAGTGATCATCAACACTCGCCTGCGATCGAAACGATCTGCGATCGCTCCACCCACGGCCCCGATCAACAGCCGCGGGAGAGTGTCGAAGAATCCGACCAGGCCCAGAAAAAAAGGGGAACGGGTCAGCTCCCACACGAGCCAGCCCTGAGCGACGTTCTGCATAAAATCCCCGGAGCTCGAAATCAGGGCGCCCTCCAAGAGGAGGCGGAAATTCCGGTGTCTCAGGGAACGAAGGGTTCTGAGGCTCGAAAGGGTTCGCATAGGGTGCAGTCCGTGATTTGGAAACTAAAGAAGTGTTACGGTAAAAACGCTGGCAATGCAAAGAGCAAGAGCGATCGGGCGCATTTTTTAGCGGCACAAGTCCGGCTCGGGTAGGGCCTTCTCGTTACTTGACGCCTACCATGGTCTTCGTCTAACTTCAGAACAGTCGCTCGGCACATTCAGTTCGGAGGTGACTAAATGAAGAGATTGCCCAACGGTCGACGGATTATCGATGGCGACGGTCACGTGATGGAAGACATTCCTTCGATCTGGAAGTACTTGCCGCAGGAATATGTCGGTCGGAGCTTCTCGGACATTCGCGGCCGCAGCCCGTTTCCGCCCATCGACCACTTACACTCGGCTAACCGCCACTTCACTCCCAGAGGCGCGTTCGCCAATGTCGGGCCCGACGGCTGGGAAGGATTTCTCGATGAGGTCGGCATCGAATCGACCGTGTTGTACACCAGTGCGGGGCTTAGCTTCGGTAAAATCGTCAGCCGGGACTGGGCCATCGAGCTCGCGCGCGCCTACAATACCTGGATGTATGATACTTACTTGGCCAAGAGTCAGCGTTTTGGCGCCATGGGGCTGATTCCGCTGCAGGATCCTAAGGAAGCGGTGGTCGAGCTGCGACGGGTCGTGGTGGAGCTGGGAATGTGCGGGGCGATGCTACCTTCGACCGGGGCGAATATGCCTCACCTGGGCTCGGAGCAGTTCTGGCCCATTTACGAGGAGGCGGCACGCCTCGGATGTGCACTGGGCATTCACGGTGGCGCCCACGAAGGGATGCTCATGGACGATATGAGTCCTTATGCGCCGGTGAACGCTCTGGGACACCCATTTGGTCAGATGGTTAACTTCGCCGGTATCATCTTTAACGGTATTTTCGACAAGTTCCCCGGCGTGCGCGTCGGTTTTCTCGAGGCGGGATGCGCGTGGCTGCTGACGTGTATGGAGCGCTTCACCCGATCTTGGGCCAGCCATGTGCAATAC
>VBLN01000137.1:0-3439 GCA_005878685.1 Deltaproteobacteria bacterium
GTTGTTCTCGTCAAGTTAAGTTGGTTCACGTCCGGGATCCTGTCCCGCAACTCGCCTAGGGTTCCACGGATACGGAACAATCCCAGGTCGTATTCTCCCCAAAGCTGACTTTCATCGCGCGCCTGATCCATTCTGGCTCCCGTCAAAAAAAGGAATCCGTGAGCCACGGATCTATAGTCGGCGCCGTAGTTCATGCCTGCCCATTGGCCCTTGAGCCCCATGCGCAACAGTTTGGGCGGCTCCTCGGACGCGGGGGTCGACCCTAAGGTGCTATAGGCAAGCTCTCCTTCTCCGACCAATCTGCCATTCAACAGGGAGGACGTGGCGAGAACGTCAAAATAGCGTCCCTGGTTGGAACCGCTTGAGGGATTCCCTAAGGCTCTGTTTTCCTCCTGTTTTTCTAAGTAAGCGGTTTTCAGCTCAATAATCTTCGGTCCCAGATTTAGCAAAAAACTGTTTGCGGCCGGTTGGCGCAAAGGTTCTCGCATACCTTGGATGCTGGTGTATGGAGCGAGAATAGGTCTTTCGATATCTGGCAGCCCAACAGGGTTCGACTGTGACCACAACGTCTGCGCTGATGCCGTGCCCTCAAGGAGACAGACGACAAAAAGCAATGTTCTCAGGAGGTGAAACGCCTTGATCATGGCTCTTGATCTCGGAAGCTAGGGTCTTCTTGGGAGGGTGTTCAGGTGCAAGATGGAATGACTTTGGGCCGCGACAGGAAGAGGAGTTGACCCTATTCCTCCGAGAGCGAGTATCCGCAAAAGGCGTGCCTCCAGCTCACGATCCAAATCGTTACGAAAAGTAAAGGATTTCCGAAGCGTTGAGGACTTCAAGGGCGTCCATTCGAATGTCAAAACTGTCAAATTGCGACCAAATTGTCAGGGTGAAAGCGTGCAGAGTCCACAACTTGGAGCAACCCGCTGATGAAGTTTGGTCAATAGTGAGAGAGAAGAAGGTAGGCTACGTTTGGCTGAAAGCTCGGATCCGACTTCGCAAACCGACTTTGGTTGTGTAGTGGGCTGACATAGGGAAATAATTTGTTATGCTATTGTAGGAAAGGGGGACGCCAATGCGCAAAAAGACTATCAATCAGATCTCTGCAGGAATCTCACCCGCTGGTCAAAAGTGGCTGGATCTGGAGCGCCTGGCACAAGTCGAAGTTACATCCGAAAGTGCAGCGCATTCCATCGAGTCGGCTCTGGTGCCAGGCACGGGACCCGGCTGGCGCGCGGCACAACCCGGAGAGCAAACAATCCGCGTCATCTTCGACGAGCCAGTGAGCCTGCGTCGCATACTGCTGATGTTCCGCGAAGAAGAACAGGCGCGCACACAGGAGTTTGTGCTACGTTGGTTTCCGGAGAGCGGGGACTCCTCCCGAGACATTATGCGTCAGCAGTATAACTTCAGCCCGCCCGGGACGACTCAGGAGATCGAGGACCATCGCGTCGAACTCAACCGGGTAACCGCACTCGAATTAAGAATCGTTCCCGACATAAGCGGCGGCGGTGCGTGCGCGTCGTTGGCGCAGATGCGCCTCGCATAAAAAGAATAAATAACCTCTAGCTTTCTCTCCGGCTTTTGGAAATGAATTGCCGTTCAAAGAGAGCCTGAAGCTCGGCCAAGGCCGTAATCTGCTCGGGGCTTTTGTCCTCGCGGATTCTCGTGATGCGCGCAAAACGCAGCGCAAAGCCCGAGCTGTACTGCGGGCTTGCCTGTATTTCGTTGTAGGCGACCTCGACGACGACCTCCGGCTTTACCGTAATCGTATAACCGTCGTCGGCCAACTGGAGCTCCTTGAGTCTGGCCGTCATCTCTATGAATTCCTTGTCAGTAAGGCCCTTGAACGTTTTGCCTACCGGAACGAACCCGCCCCCGCCGTCCGCAACCGCTAGATGATAGTTGGAGAGCCAGCCGCGCCTTCTTCCCGAACCCCGGTCGGCGGCAATGATGACGCAGTCGACGCTTTCCGCCGGCTTGATCTTAAACCATAGCTTGGCCCGGTTGCCGGGCATGTAGGAGCTGTTTAACGCCTTGGCCATCAGTCCTTCATGACCGGCAGCAATCGCTTCGTTCAGAAAAGCTTCCGCCTCGGCCTTATCTCCCGTGACTTTCCGCCGCGCGAGATATTTCCCTCTGCTAATAGTGCTAAGCCTCAACCAGCGCTCTTCATAAGGTTCGTCGATGAGCGAGCGGCCATCGAGGAAAAGGCAATCGAACAGGTGGAGAGAGAGGGGGATCTCGCTCGCCGCCGATTCAATTCCATGGATGCGCTTAAAGCGGCGCATGAGCTCTTGAAAAGGAAATGGCCTGCCGTCCTTTCCCATCGCCACGACCTCTGCGTCGAGGATGAAAGAATCGCCTTGAAGATCCTTTCGCGCAATCTCGGTGATTTCCGGAAGGCTCTGAGTGACTTCAGAAAGGCGCCGGCTCCAGATGCGAACCATCTCTCCGTCTCTGTGGATCTGAATTCTTGCCCCGTCGTACTTAAACTCAAGCGCTGTTTTCCCTGCGTGAGTCTTAAGGATTTCATCGAAGTCCTGGGAGAGTTCCGAGAGCATGGGGAGAAGCGGTACGAAAAGCTTGATATTGACTCTCTGAAGACCTTCGACACCTTCCGTAACGGCGATCGAAGCGACTTCCGCGAGGTCGGAAAGAAAGAGGGCCGCGCGGCGTATGAGTTTCAAATCGGCGCTGGCGGCGTGCCTCCTGAATCAAGCCATCGTGCAGGCCGATGCGCAATTCGTTATGGAGCAGGCGAAATAAAATCGACCGCTCCTGCATATCGGCCCGCTCAATAAGCTCCCTGAGCCGAGCATATTTTTCTCAGCGGGAGCCCTTTCCGGTGGCTTCGGCGATTTTAGCGAAGCTATCCGCGACATCTTTGAGCGTCAGCGGATTCGAGGAAAAATTCTCGACTTCAGGGATTCTCCTTGCTTCCAAGAGACCGCCAGGTCCGATTTGGAGCGATCGGGGATCGGAAACGGGGAAAGGGCGGCCGGACAAAAACGCGACGCCATAACGGATTTCCTCCGGCGCAAGCCGCCTGAAATATTCCGAAGCTAATGCAACTTTTGCAAGCCGGCTTGCCGTTTTTTCAAGTTGGTAGCAGAGGGAGGCAAACTCGGAAAAATTCATTAGCCGTATTGTAGCAATGCGACTTCAAGAGCAAAAGGTCGGATTCTGAGGCGAGGAAGAGAGACAGACGCGTGAAGGCCAGTTTAGGTATTAAAGCCCGATCCCAAACACTTCGGAACTAGGGCAACTCCGCTAAGAGACGGCCGGCGCCCTGAACGGGTTGGCGGACGTGGAGCCGCTTCTGCACGTACCAGACTCGCGCCGCGACGGGATGCACGACCGGCACTCCGAAGTCTTCCTCCGCGGGCACCACATCGACGACGCGCCAGGCGCCGGAGCCGAGAAGATAGATCGCCTGTGC
>VBLN01000137.1:3474-9625 GCA_005878685.1 Deltaproteobacteria bacterium
AGGAAAGGTTGCTCGATTCGTCAGGCGAAGTGTCCATGCCCTCCATCGCCAGCACCTCGAATCCGGCGTCGGTAAAATAGCGCGTAAAGAGGCTGTTGAGCTTGTTGTCTCTATAATAAGTGCAGCCGACGAATCTCTTTACGCCTAAGGCGCGGAGAGCTTCGGACTGCGTCATCCCGGAGGTAAAGATGGGTAACTGGTATCTATCCTCCCATTGCTTTATGATTTCCTGCTCGCCCTTGTAGCTCCGCACCATGAACGGCGGCGCCCCTTCCGGGTGCATCAGATCGACACCTATCCGAGCAAGTTCGGCGACTCGCTCGTTGTAAGTTTCCAGGGCGTCAAGATAACCGTGCTCGGTATGCTCTTTGATCCCGGCGTACAGCGGAATCACTCCCACGCCCTCCGGGAGCAAGCGAATGAACTCAACGAGTGATCCCGACCCATACGTGGGCTTCACGACTCCGACCGTTCCTCGCCAGCTCGCTGTCGCCATTTCCGTCTTCCTTCCTGCAGCTTGATTTTCTCTTTCGTGATTCTATGCGCGGCGGGTCCTAAAGCACAAGTTGATTCTTGTCCTGCTCGCTTCGCTGAACCGGTTGACAAGCTTTTCACGGGTGACAGACTGATTTGAGCAGGTTCTTGATTGGGGCATCAGGAGAAGTCACTCTATGATAGATTTTAGCAGCAAATTCGGCAGGCGCGTAAATCGTCGCCTCCGCCAAGAAAAGGTCATCTGGCTCACCACAGTCGATTCTCACAATACGCCTCAACCGAGGCCGGTTTGGTTTCATTGGGACGGTCAAACCCTCTTGATCTTCAGTGAAAAGAACAAGGCCAAGCTGCGGCATATCGCCCGCAATGCGAGAGTCGCGTTGAACTTCAACACCGATGAGGATGGCGGTGACGTGGCCGTCCTTGTAGGGGATGCCGAGATCTTACAGGAGCCTACAGATCCCGCCAGGGTTAAGACTTATCTCAGAAAGTACCGCGAAGGCATAAAGGAATTGGAAATGACGGTTGCGAATTTTAGAGACGCATACGCCGTGCCGATTCTTGTCACCCCGCAAGCTATGCGAGGGTTCGTTGAATGATATGTGGTCACGGACAAATGCGTTAGCTATCCCTTAGCCAGAGTTCAATGGTGCGCTTGTCCTGGCGCAGCTCGACTTTGCCTTCGCGGGCAAGCCAACCAATGGCCATATGTACAACTGATTTAGGAGACTGGACTCCACGCTCCACAGTAGGGAGACTTGCCTTGCCATTCCTCTGTAAAAGATTCCATACCTTACCTGCAGTCTCCCCGATATCCTGTACTCCTTCCATATGTTTCTTTTACCTCCTGATAAAAATTTTTTGCTAGATTCTCTATATCTATTGGGCGACCTCTTCACTATGCTTTCACTTACAAAAACTTTGTCAAGCAGGTCGCGAAAAAACTGACGCTACGGAGGCTTATCCCGTCGCTGGCTGCAGCTATCTCAGAGATTTATAACCTTGAGACCGCCGATGGGGTGATGAACGCTTCAATAAATGCGGAGAGGAGCAGCAGCGGGACGATAATGATCAAAAAGAACCTGAGAGCTCGCGCCAGTTCGTCCGGTATCGTTCTTTCTCCTTTGCCAAATAACCGTTTTACTGCGCGTACGCCGACCATGAGCCCTATGCTCGTTCCCAGCAGTATCGCCGGCAATTCAAGTGCGCCGTGTGGGGCGACGGCGAGAAAGGCTGCCAAGGCTCCTTCCGATCGTATGGTGACATCTAAGACGATACCGAGAACGTAGCCGTTCACCAGCAGGAAAACCAACGGCAAGATCCCGCCCAGAGTCCCCACGACGATTACCGCCAGCGTCTTAAGGCCGTTATTGAGAAAAATTGCCGCCGCCAAGTAGGGTTTTGATAGTCCAAGAAATAGCTTCCCGAATTCTTGTAGAGCTTCGCCCGGCGCGCTTGAAAGCTTCGGAGCATATGCAGAAGCCGCGACGCCACAAACCATTCCAGCCAAGATCAAGAGAACGCTGGCAATAAAATAAGGCTTGAGCTCCCGGAGGTAGCGAGATTGCTCCTGATTTGACCATATCGTCCTTCCGCCGTCGGTTTTCATATCTTCATGATACCAAATAGGTATCGTAGAGATACATGAGAATCATTAAATATCACAGCGTCCACTTGACCCGTTGCCAACGTTGAAGTACTGATTTTGAAGGCGGAATATGCTGCTGCACGGCAGGAATATGCTAAAGACTAGTTGGAGTTTCGAACTGATACTGACCGCGTGTGTTCTTCATGGCTGCGTTGCGTATAAATTTTCAAGCCATCTTTTACCTCTCCAAGAGAACGAGGAAAGTAGGGCGATATTTCATAAGCTCGTCCTTGGTGTCGAATCAACAGACAGATCGCAATCCTACGATCTTGAAAAGTTTATGGATGCCCTGAAGAAAGCGGACCTGTTTAAAGAGGTGGGATACGTGGACCGACTTTCCAGCGCAGATTTAATTTTGACTTCTTTTTTTTACAAAGCAGGGGATCCCTATCGGGCTTGCTCCTTGGGATTTGAGGGACAGATGCTTACGATAGTCACCATCGGACTGATTCCACAGATTTGCAAATCAGAATCTCAACTGTCTTTCGCTTTGTATTCGCCAAAGGATGATCAGCAGAAGAAAACTCTTTCATTTACTTACCAGGCTCACAGTATCTTCGGATGGGCCGCTCTTTTTTACACTGTCTCATCCGATTGGACCGCCAAACCGGCGGACGAAAAATATCTCGATTTGTTGAAGTCGGTCTTTTATCGGGCGGCCAGGGATATTGAGAAGCTCTTGCAGTAAATGGTCTGAGGCGACGGCTACGATCTAATTTTGCATCGCGGCTCAATCGGTTCCAGGAATGGCCCAGGTCTATCGCGTTAAAAGTGCGACACGAAAAACTACACGCATAAAAGGAGCTACATTATGGCAAGCGTAGACAAGGAGGCGATCAAGCAACTCAAATCCAAGGTAAGAGGTGAAGTGCTGCTGCCCTCCGATCCCGGTTACGACGAGGCGCGCACGATCTGGAACGCCATGATCGACCGCCGGCCGGGTGTGATTGTCCGATGCGCTGGCGCTCAGGATGTGGTCCAGGCGGTTCGCTCCGCTCGCGAGCACGGGTTAACTTTGGCGGTGCGTGGCGGGGGGCACAACATTGCGGGGAACGCGGTTTGCGACGATGGACTGATGATTGATCTCACGCCGATGAAATCGGTTCGGGTGGATCGGGCGCGCCGCACTGCACGTATGGGGCCGGGGGTGACGCTGGGTGAGTTCGATCGCGAGGCGCAGGCGTTCGGGCTTGCCACTCCGCTCGGGATCAACTCGACGACCGGCGTGGCCGGGCTGACGCTTGGCGGCGGCTTCGGGTGGCTGAGCCGCCGGTTCGGGCTCACCATCGATAACCTGACTTCGGCGGACGTGGTCACGGCCGCCGGCGAGTTGGTCAAGGCGAGCGCCGCCGAGAACTCGGATCTCTTCTGGGCGATTCGTGGGGGCGGAGGAAACTTTGGGGTGGTGACTTCCTTTGAGTTCCGGCTGCATGAAGTCGGCCCGGAAGTACTCTCGGGACTGATCGTTCATCCACTGGACGCTGCCCGCGATGTCCTCCGCTTCTACCGCGATTTCATCACAAGTACGCCGGAGGAGTTTGTCTGCTGGTTTGTGCTGCGGAAGGCGCCACCTCTTCCGTTTCTCCCCGTTGACTGGCACGGCAAAGAGATTCTCGGTCTCGCCGTGTGCTACTCCGGCAAGATCGACGAGGGAGAGCGAGTGGCGAAGCCACTACGGACCTTCGGCCGGCCGCTCGCGGACGTGATCGCGCCGACCCCCTTCACCGCCTGGCAGACCGTCCTCGACCCGCTCCTCACGCCGGGAATGCGCAATTACTGGAAGTCCCACGATTTCAGGGAGCTGAGCGACGGTCTCATCGACGTGTTCGTGGATCATGCCCGGCGAATCCCCGACCCGCAGACCGAGATTGCCTTCGCGCAGCTCGGCGGCGCTGTCAGTCGAGTCCCTCTCGAGGCTACGGCGTACACGCACCGCGATGCGCAGTTCGTGCTTAACGTGCACGGCCGGTGGGAGGATCCAGCTAAGGACGCCAAGTGTATCGGCTGGGCGCGCGAACTGTTCCGAGCGGCGGCGCCGTTCGCGACCGGAGGCGTGTACGTGAATTTCCTGACGCAGGATGAACCGGACCGGGTCCGGGCGGCGTATGGCGCCAACTATGACCGGCTGGTCGGGCTCAAGAAAAAGTACGACCCTGAGAACCTCTTCCGGGTCAACCAAAATATCAGGCCGTCGGCATAAGTCGAATAGTGTCAGGCCCAACCCTTGGAGCGAGCCGTGCGTCTTGGCGCTGAGTCTGATTCGATAGAACCGATTTCCTGCTACGGTGTCGTACGCAATATCAAAAATCGGCGTTGCCGGGCGTGCGCGGGAAAGGGATCACATCGCGGATGTTTTTCAGACCGGTCAGATACATCATCATCCGCTCCAAACCAAGCCCGAAGCCGGAGTGGGGAACAGAGCCAAACCTGCGGAGATCCAAGTACCACCAGTAAGCCTTTTCATCCAGCCCAGTCTCCCGGAGCCGTTGCACCACCACGTCGGCGCGCTCTTCGCGCTGGCTGCCGCCGATAATCTCCCCGACCCTGGGAACCAGCACATCCATCGCTCGCACGGTTCGGCTATCGTCGTTAACGCGCATGTAGAACGGCTTGATATCCTTTGGATAGTCTGTGACGATCACAGGCTTCTTGAAGATCTCTTCGGAGAGGAATCGCTCGTGCTCGGTTTGTAGATCATGTCCCCACTCGGGCGGGAATTCCCAAGTTTTCCGCGCATCCTGAAGAGCTTTGATTGCGTCGGTGTAAGAGAGGTGTGCAAATGTCGACTCGGCGACGTGCTCCAATGTGCTGAGCACGGTTTTCTCGACGCGCTGATTGAAGAACTCCAGGTCTTCGCGACTGTTCTCCAGAGCGTGACGAATCGTGAATTTGAGGAATTCCTCGGCCAGACGCATGTTGTCTTCCAGATCATAAAAGGCCATCTCCGGCTCAATCATCCAGAACTCAGCCAAATGGCGCGGCGTATTGCTGTTCTCTGCGCGGAAGGTGGGGCCGAAGGTGTAGACTTTGGTAAAAGCCAGGGCGAAAGTCTCCGCCTCGAGTTGCCCGCTCACGGTCAGGTATGCCGGCCGGGTAAAGAAATCTTGCTGCCAGTCGATGTCGCCGGCAGGCGTGCGAGGGATGTTTTTCAAGTTCAGGGACGTCACATTAAACATCGCGCCGGCTCCTTCACAATCCGAGGTGGTGATAATCGGGGTTTGAACGTAGATGAAGTCTCGCTCCTGGAAGAATGTATGAACGGCGTGGGAGAGGGCGTTGCGCACGCGGAAGGCCGCGCCGAAAGTGTTGCTGCGGACCCGCAGGTGGGCAATCTCACGCAGGAACTCGAAGGAATGTCCCTTCTTCTGCAGCGGGTAAGCCGCTGGGTCCGCCGTGCCGTAGACATGGACCTCTGCGACCTTTAGCTCCACCGGCTGTAAGGCTCCCGACGCGGCGATGCTGCTGCCGGTTGTAATCTCCCTCAACGTTTCATCGGGCACCAGTCCGCTTTCAACCACTAGCTGCATGCTCCTGAAGCGCGAGCCGTCATTCAGCTCAATAAAGGTGATGTCCTTGGAATCCCGGCGCGAGCGCACCCAGCCGCGCAAAGTGATTTCGCTACCTGCCGGTAAAAGATAAGCCTGCTTGACCGACGTGATCTGTGACTTCATAAAGGCCAAGTATCGGATAATGAGCTACAATGTCAATCTATAGAAGGGTGTCTTGACAGATTCGTAAGTGAGCGATATTTGTTTTGCACAGTAGAAATTCTACAGGGCACTCAAAGTCAAAGTTTTTGAATTCAATTAACACGGAGGTTAGCAATGGCTATCAAAGTCGGTGATCGTCTGCCCAGCGGCACTCTAAACGAGTTTATTGAGGTGGAAAGGGAAGGCTGCAGCGTCGGCCCGAATACCTTCAAGGTCGAAGAGATGGTCAAAGGCAAAAGGATCGTCATCTTCGGCGTACCCGGCGCCTTCACCCCGACTTGATCCACCAAACACGTGC
>VBLN01000137.1:9647-11220 GCA_005878685.1 Deltaproteobacteria bacterium
CTGGTGCATCTCCGTGAACGACGCTTTCGTCATGGGCGCGTGGGGGAGGGATCAGAAGACCGCCGGCAAGGTGCGCATGATGGCGGACGGCAGCGCGGATTACGTAAAGAAATTGGGCCTGGAGAACGATCTAACAGCACGCGGCATGGGCATGCGCTCGCAGCGATTCTCTTTGCTGGCCGAAGACGGCGTGGTAAAAGCGGTCAACGTCGAGGCGCCGGGTAAGTTCGAAGTGAGCGATGCGGGCACCATGCTGAAGCTTTTGGGCGCATAGCCCTTGCGGGACTTTTCTAGAATACGCTCCCTTTCGCGCTGAGTCTGATTCGATAGATCGCTGTGCCTGCCGTGACGTAGAGGACTGATCCGTCGTCACCCCAGGCCAGGTTGGAAGTTGGCCCGCCGATTTCAATGCTCCCCAGGTGCGTGCCATCAGGCGCAAAGATGCTTATGCCGCCGGGCCTAGCGCCGAAGACATTGCCTTCTCTGTCAACCTTGAAGCCGTCCGGACCGGAGAACGGCGCCTGCTTCCACTCGCTCGCGTCAGCGAAAACGCGGCCATTTGCCAACGTCCCGTCATTTTTGACGTCATAGACCAGCCATGCTGCCCGATTGAAGTCCACGTCGGTTACGTAAAGTTTCTTTTCGTCCGGCGAGAACGCGATGCCGTTCGGCGCCTTGATGTCTTTGATCAGCAGCGTGAGCTTGCCCTCTTTGGAAAGCCTGTAGACACCCTGGAAGGGTAGTTCCTTCTGCGGGTCGTCGAAGGCCTGGGGCAGCCCGAAGGGAGGATCGGTAAAATACAGGTCTCCGTTCGATTTAAAGACCAAGTCATTCGGGCTGTTCAAACGCTTTCCGGCGTAACGATCGGCCAGAATAGTCTTACGGCCGTCGTTTTCCAGCCGCGCAATGCGCCGATCACCATGCTCTGCGAGCACGAGTCGCCCAGAAGAGTCGAATGTCAGACCGTTCGAGCCGGGCTCCTTTCCCGCGAATGGGGCGGACCCGCTGTAACCGCTTGGCTTCAAAAATAAGCTGACACCACCTCCTTCCTGCCACTTAAAAACCGAGTTGTTCGGTATATCCGAGAAAAGCAGATAATTTTCTTTCCGGTTCCATACCGGTCCTTCCACCCATTTGAAGCCGTCAGCGAGCTTCTCAAGCGCGGCGTCGGGAGGGACAAGGCGATCGAGACGCGGGTCGAGACGACTGATCCGGGAAGCTGCGACAATAGGAGTTTTCTGCTGCTCAGCGCGAATCGAAATGAACGAAAAGAGCAGCAGTACGCATACATAAACTACCGGGAGTCGTAGTAGCTGAAGGACTCTCGTCGCAAAAGGTGTGCTTTCATCGTTCATCGGATCGTCTTCCAGCGCGTGAATGTTTCACCTCGCCCTGCATTTCCACCAGGACTTCGTAGACTACTGCGCCGGCTTGATGGTGACGCGCATCACTGCGGATGTATTGCTATAAGCGTTGCCGTATTTGATGTCTTTGGCGTTGCGGACTACACCGTTCTCGGCTTCACCTGTATTTGGTCCTTTTTGCCGCGGCCCTTGATCCGGTCCGATACCAG
>VBLN01000137.1:11443-11993 GCA_005878685.1 Deltaproteobacteria bacterium
CGACCGGCGTATCGAAAACCGCGACCGACTTAATTCCCTTGCCGCCTTCGAGGGACTTGGCGAGCATACCTGGATCGCCGTCCTCGGATTGCGCCTCAAGGCCTTTGCCGCGATCTTTCTTTCCGGCGGCGAAAATCGGCCCGTTGTCAGTGTGGACGACAGCTACTCCGGGAGAGAAACCCAGCGACCACTTCACGCCGTTCGAGGCGGTGAACGCATCGGGCTTCGTGATGTTCTCGATCCGGACAGTGAACTTGGTCATTCCACCTTTCATCATTTCGCCCTTCATCATATCCTGAGTTTGACCAGAGACCGCCGCCCCGAAAATGAGGGCCGCCGATACGGTTAAAATTTTTCCTAGCATAGGTTTCTACCTCCTATATTGAATGTTTCGACTGGCCTTTGGTGCCACGCCTACTTCTTGATGTCCTATTAGATGCCTGCCAGCAGCAAAGGGATGCCTGATCCGTTAAGAAAGGTGGGCTCTTTATTTGGGGCTTGATGGCACAGAGGGGTGGTAACTCGTTGCCGTTCTTCAGAGCAGAAGTTT
>VBLN01000137.1:12002-17000 GCA_005878685.1 Deltaproteobacteria bacterium
CTAAGCTATGGAAATGACGAGAAAATAGAGCACGGCTCTAGAAGACCTGCATCCTCGATGGGGTAGGGCCGACAGGCTTAGGTGTGAAAGCAAGAATTTCATCGCTGGCAAGTAGTCCCGGTTCTCGGATCGGGACGGATGGCTTTGCTCTTCCAAAGAACTCCTCCGATCGGCTTTTAGCGTACAGCATAGCGATCTTCTCTTAGGAAGCCGGCTTGAGAGTTTGGGCTTTTATCCCCGGTAACTTTCCCGGAAGCATGTAAAGCGGCAGAAGCGAGAGGTAAATGACCAGGCTGATCTCGATGCTCCAGAAGGCGATGAGCATTGTAAGCGTCGTCACGACCGGAACTATAAGCATGCGGGTTTTCACCAAAGCGCGATATTCAGGCGTGACAAACCCGGCCAGCATGTCGGGCTGCGAATTGGCGTAAGTCCACTGCAAGAAAAGAATCCAGCCGATAATGGTGATGTTCGCGCCGAAAAAAAGTGGGGCGACCTGCGTTTGCATAAAGGCATTGAGCACGCTGGTTGAGAAAGGGAGGAACGAGACGAACATAAAGAATAGGATGTTGAGCCAGAGGAGCATGCGGTCGGCGCGCCGGATGACATGGTACATGTTGTGGTGCCCGATCCAGAATACACCCAGGCTGATGAAACTGACGACATAAGTGACAAACTTCGGCCAAAGATTGAGAAGAGCGGGCACAACTTCCACATTGGGTGCACCGGGGGGGAGGTTGGGGACGCGAAAATCCAAAATCAGAAGCGTCATGGCGATGGCGAATACGCCGTCGCTGAGCGCCTCGATTCTATTTTTGCCGAGTTCAAACGGTCTGCTTTCAGGGTTCATTGGATCATCCAGCGCGGAAATGTTCCATTTAACTTAGCCCGCGCGCCGAGACTCTACCGCTCCGCAGCTCGGACAACAATGGGTTTCCTCAACGATCCCGCCCAGGGCCGGATTGACTTGCCTCAAGTCCTCCGGCCTCACCGGATCAACTAGCTTGTCGGCGTGATGGTTCATCTCAGCGCCGCACTTCGGGCAGATCATCTTGGTCGTGTGCTTTGCCATCCCGTCCTCCCGTCTATGCATCCAAGGCAATGTTATCCCGGCCGTAGCGCAGCGTCCTCGCCATCCAGATAAGTTCGTTCAAGAACTTATCGGCGCGCGCTACGAACCCCTCATCGAGCAGGTTGCCCGACTCATCGAAAACTTTACTCACGTTGCCGAAGTTAACGTCCCAGAAGATGTTGACCAGACCCAGCTCGCGTATCACAGGCAGAAAATCTTGGATGACTCGGGTGCCGCCGAACGGACCGGCTGACACGCCCACTATTCCGGCGGCCTTGTGAATGTATTCTTTGAGGCAACTGTCCAGGACATGCTTCAGCAGTCCGGGGAAGCTATGGTTGTACTCCGGTGTAACAATAATCAGCGCATCGGCCCGGATCATTTTGGCCGAAAACTCGGGTTCCTTAACCCCATCACCGGCATCATCGACGCGTAAAGCCATCCGCGAAATATCAATCAGCTCGGTCACAACTCCTTCGCGCTTTGCGATTTGTGCGACCATGAAGCGGGCCGCGTGCTCACTCATCCGTCCCTTGCGGGTCGTTCCCAGAATCACAGGAATGCTCAGCGGTCGCTCGTTTGTCATTGGTTACCCCGTCTTTCCAGCTGTATCCTCCCGGTGTCGGCCATTTGCGCAGACCGACCTTCTCCCATGCTGATTTCCATTTCCAAAAAATAGTTCAAAAGCGAGCGCAGGAGCACAATCGCTCCCAGATTCATGATCTCCTGGCGCGTCGGTGAGACAACGGTTCTAAGAATGTCACTGGCGATTGTGAATTCCAGTCCTAGTGCGAGGACGCGCCCCAATTGCAAGCGGATCGAAGCCGGGTAATCCGAAGGCGCCTCATCGCGGGCGACGAGCCGGAAAAGATAGACAGCGATAGCGCGCACAATTGCGACACCGATGACCAGCGCAGCGGCAATCTCCGCGCCGGTGGCCAAGTAGCCTACGACAAGTTGGAGCCAAGGTTCCCGTGGGCTAGCCATGCCCGTTCCTTCTACGACTCTTCCCATGTCGAAGGCGAGTAAGAGCACTAAACCGAGGATCAGTGCTGACGGCAGCAGCATACCCGTCAGGGAATCATGTGAACGGTTTTGGTCCATCTTGTCGCTTCGCTCAGTGAGCTTGCCTCTTTGCCCTTCATGAGGCCCGCTCTTTTGTTAGCGCTTCGAGGCTAGTTTATTGGCTCCATCCGCGGGGCGGATCCCCGGAATGTTCAACGGCATCCGGTAGAGAGCGCTTTGTGCAGTCAAGTAGAGAGTTTTTCCGTCTTCTCCACCCCACGCCAGATTGTGCGGATGTTTTGGGGCCTTGATCGTCCCGAGGTGTTTGCCAGCTGGGGAAAGAACCCACAAGCCGCCGGGGCCAGAGACGTAGAGGTTTCCCTGCTGGTCCACCTTGATCCCATCGATGGCATCTTCGCCCTGCGCGCTTGTCATGTCGAAGAAGACTTTGCCGTTCGACAGCGTCGCGTCGGCGCCCACTTCGTAGCGCATCACGACTTTTTTCTCCGGGTCCCAGTTGCCGATGTAGAGATATTTCTCGTCCGGTGAGAACGCGATGCCGTTGGGCCCCTTGAGGTCCTTACTCACAAGTTTGAGTTGGCCCTTGTAGAGGGCAAATACCCCGCTAAATGGAAGCTCTTTGCGCGGGTCGTCGTAGAACTTCGGCAATCCGAAAGGAGGGTCGGTAATAAACAAGGTGCCGTCCGATCGGTAGACGAGATCGTTCGGGCTGTTGAGCCGCTTTCCCTCGAAGCGATCGGCGAGGACTGTCAGCTTCCCGTCTTTCTCCAGACGCGTCACGCGCCTGTTGCCATGCTCATTGATGGTCAGTCTTCCTTGCGGGTCGAGCGTCAGACCATTGGAGCCGGGTTGAAAGTATTCAGCGATGTCCTTGCCGGAGTAACCGCTGTTGTTTTTAGACACTGAGAGAGTTCCGTTTGCTGCATACTTGTAAATCTTATTGGCGTTCGGGTCACTGAAGAGAAAATCACCATTTTTCATCCAGATTGGCCCTTCGGTGAATTGGAAACCTTCGGCCAGTTTGAATATCTTCGCGTTAGGCGGGACGATGGCGTCGATTGCCAGATCGAGTCTCACCACCTCCACGTTGACTTCTTGCGGTATGACTGCGACGGGGCCGCCTGGCGCCTTGTGGAATTCGAGCTTCGCATACCGCATGTAGATGTAGTTCGTCGGCGGATTCGAGACCGGACCGTTGATGCCGAAGACGGCGAGCTGCATCTTTTGCCCCGGCTTGACGTTACGCCCGACGATCAGCCTGTTCTCAGCGTTCCAGCCTTTGATGACCGAGCCACCGCTCTGGCCCACTGCCCGCGGCAATTCACCATCAACCCAAATCTCGGCGTAGTCATCGATCGACGTCGCGAAAACTACTGTCGCGCCGGTTGGATTAAAGTTCCCAATCCGCTCCGGGACAGTGATCTTGATCCGGTACCAGTTAAAGGCGAGTCTCCCGGCGGAACGGCGCTTATCCAGAGTTGTTGAGTCGATGACTTCCCATTTGGAGTCGTCGAAGTCCACTCCGCCTGCATGCGGTGTGAAGTCGTAAGCCTTATTCGGATCGCCAGTTGGCTGACCATCGGCTCCTGCGGCTTTGAAGTCGATCTCGATGATTTTTGTATCGCTGTAGCGCCACTCACCTTTTACAAGTTGTGCGCCTTCTTTGGTCGCGAGGTCGATCATCACGGCCGGTTTGCTTTTGGAGAGCATTTCATCCGGCGAGCTGCCCGCGACAAACTTCCCGGGCATCATCATGAATACAGAGATGGCTGTGACGAGAAAAAGATTTCGGCTCTTCATGGCTATACCTCAGTTGGCTGATCTGACTTTGACGACGTAATAGTTGATGGGGCCTTTGACTTCTTTGAACCAGTGCGGCGTGCCGTTCGGGATGACGACCACGTCGCCCTTGGTGATCACGCGAGTCTCTCCGCCCTTGGACTCTCGACCGCGGATCTCCTCAGGCTCAATTTTCGCATCAACCAGGGTTCCGCCGGTCACGAGGGTCGCGGAGCCTTCGAGCATGTAGATGATATCCGTATCGCGCGTGTGAACTTCGACGACGCCCGGTTCTTCACGGTGACTGGCATCGACTTTGTAATTCATGCCTCTAACCAGCGGCATCCCTTTCACGAACGCCTGGCTTACCTGTTTTGCGGGCAAGTAGGTGACTGCTGACGCCGTTGGTTTACTGGCGGCCTCGAAGCTCGCGACGCCGGCTTTGGCGATATCTTCGTCTTCTTGAGGTGTATTCCCGCTGACGCCGATCGCTCCGATCACCTTTCCCTCATAGAAGAGAGGCAGGCCGCCTTGAAGGGGGGTTGCGCCCGGCAGCGCGAGGGACGCAATGCGTCCGGTGCGGATTTGCTCTTCAAAAACTGCACTCGGTCGCCGGAAGATCGCCGCGGTCCGCGCCTTGCCGATGCCGACATCAACACTAGCAACTTGCGTGTCGTTGAGACGCTTTATGAGGATGGGATATCCGCCGTCATCCACCACAACGATGACGACGGTCGCGTTTCTCTTCTTCGCCTCTGCTTCTGCGGCCGTAGCCACTCTCTCGGCGACATCGAGGGTCAGAACTTTCTTGTCCTGAAGTTGAGCGTGAAGAACGCTTGCCGGCACCAAAAGCAACGAGAGTGCAATCAAACTTATAATAACTTTCATGACTGGCTCCTTTCCTGATCCGGCTTAGGAAGAATTACCGGGCTTGAGCCGACTTAGTTCCCAGGGCGTTGGCTCCGGCGATCGCCAGCTCTTCGTCCTGTTGCGCGCTGGCGGCGCCGCTGACTCCGACCGCCCCGATGATCTGACCGTCGACGATAATCGGAATTCCTCCTTGCAACGGCGTGAAATCGGGAAGAGTGGTCATAGCTGTCCGCCCTTTGTTAATAACATCT
>VBLN01000502.1:0-2229 GCA_005878685.1 Deltaproteobacteria bacterium
ACTCCAGCGCAAGCATTATTTGAAGGCGACAGTTTTCTTCGATCGAGAGCTGGTTGAGAAATTGAACGACGAGGTCTCCTATCAGGAGAGTGTCAAAAGAGAGCTGGCTGATAAAAAGGAAGAACTGAGCCAACAGAGACGGATTCTCGCCGAGGTCCAGGATTCAGTCCGCAAGGATGGAGAAAAGAAAAAGCAGCTCCTTGCAAGTCTTCGGCAAGAGAAAGACGGTCGCGTTCGAGCCCTGAAGGAGTTAGAGCAAGCCGCATTGCGTCTCCAAAAGATGATTGAGGAGATGTCCCGCCGGGGCGCTGGAAAGCCGCCAGAACTTCCCGCCGGCACTGGGCTTGATGCGATGAGGGGCAAACTCGAGTGGCCCGTTCGAGGACAAGTAACAGGTGGTTTTTGCAAAACCAAACATCCCGAGTTTGCAACCTAAGTCTTTCGAAAAGGCATTGATATTGAAGCACCAATCGGCGAGGAAATTAGAGCAGTAGAGAAGGGCAGAGTGGTGTTCGCGGAGCGCTTCTCGGGCTATGGCAGGATGGTGATCATCGATCATGGAGAGCGGTACTTCAGTGTTTATGCGCATCTATCTGAAATTCTTAAGAAAACTGGTGATGCGGTAAAGCGAGGGGAGACCCTAGGAACGGTCGGCGATAGTGATTCCCTCGCCGGCTCAAGGCTTTACTTCGAGATGCGCAAGGATGGCAAGTCCATCGACCCCTTGCCATGGTTTCGAAAATAATAGATATTTCCAAAGTGTTGGGATAGAATAACCAAACTGGATGTTTCGACTTCAGCGAGGAGAGAGACTATGCGAATTGTAGCAAAGCGCGGGTTCCCGGTTATCCTGCTGCTCGTGGGGATGGCCCTCGGATTCTTTTTGGCGGCTCAGTGGGTGCCGAGTGTTTCGGCAGTTCCGCGACAGGACTATGAGAGCCTGGAAGCCTTTACCAATATTCTTACCATCGTTAAGAAAAACTATGTGGAAGACGTGGACACCAAAAACCTAGTCAGCGGGGCCATCAATGGAATGCTGAGTTCTCTTGACCCACACAGCGCTTATCTCACCCCTGAACTCTACAAAGAATTACAAATGGATACACAGGGGCGCTTCGGTGGCCTTGGGATTGAGATCACGGTCAAAGGCGGGATTCTCACTGTCGTCTCGCCCATCGAAGATACGCCTGCCGCTAAAGCCGGCGTCAAGCCTGGAGATCAGATTTTCAAGATCGAGGATGAGTTTACCAAAGACATGACCCTCGTGGACGCGGTAAGACGAAGATCACCATCTCCGTAAAACGAGAAGGCGTGCCGGAGCTGATCAATTTTACTTTGATGCGCGATACGATTCGCGTCCAGAGTGTGCGCAGCCGCAATCTCGAGGAAGGATACGGTTATATTCGACTCGCGCAGTTTCAGGAGCGAAGTGATCGTGATCTTCAGAAGGCTCTTGAAAAAATGGCGGCTGAAAAAGCAGGTCTCAAGGGATTGGTCTTGGACCTCAGAAACAACCCCGGTGGTCTATTGACGCAGGCCGTGCGCGTTGCAGATCTATTTCTCGACTCGGGCATGATTGTTTACACGGAGGGTCGAATTGAGTCGCAAAAGCAGAAATACTTCGCGCAGAAAGACGGTTCGTGGATAGATTTCCCCATCGTGGTTCTGGTGAACGGAGGGAGTGCCAGCGCCTCTGAGATTGTTGCGGGTGCGTTACAGGATCATAAACGCGCGATTGTCTTGGGGACGAAAACATTTGGTAAGGGTTCCGTGCAAACTATTTTACCTCTGGACGATAGTTCTGCATTGCGCCTCACTACGGCGCGTTACTTTACCCCCAAGGGACGCTCGATTCAGGCCACGGGCATTGTTCCTGATATCATTGTTGAGAGCGCGCCCCAGCAGGAGGCGAAGGTCGATGAAAAGCGCCGGCCGAGCTTGCGCGAGGAGAACCTGCCGGGTCATCTGCAGAATCAACAACAGACCCCCAATTCCCAACAGGAACCGGGAGACAAAGAAAAAGAAAACCAAATACCATCTTCCGGACCGACGGGTGACGACAGCATTGATAATGACGCCCAGTTAAAGCGGGCCTTGGACTTGTTGAAAAGTTGGGATGTTTTTAAACAGCTGGTGCAAAAGAAGGCGGCCTAACTGGGTTGCGGTTGTTTAACCGGTCAAGAAATTCTCCATTAGCCCTCCGTCCGGAGGGCTAATTTTTTGTGGATA
>VBLN01000502.1:2271-3001 GCA_005878685.1 Deltaproteobacteria bacterium
TCTGTTCGCCCGACAAGCTCCACGGTTTTTCACCATCAGCGAACTCAACCAATTCATCAAGGGGACCCTCGAGCAAGAGTTGGACGGATTATGGGTTGTTGGTGAGGTCTCTAATTTTCGTGTCCCGCCTTCTGGCCACTATTACTTCACTGTCAAAGATGACAAGAGTCAGATCTCGGCGGTGATGTTTCGGCGCCAGGGTCTCCGTCTCGCCTTTGCCCCAAAAAATGGAATGGAGGTGCTATGCTTCGGCAAAGTCAGTCTCTACCCGGTTCGCGGAGATTTGCAGCTATACGTTGAGAACATGGAGCCAAGGGGGCCAGGGGCCCTCTACTTGGCGTTTGAGCAGCTGAAAAAAAGGCTGTCTGCCGAGGGATTATTCGCAGAGGCGCGCAAGAAAGCGTTGCCGTTCTTACCTGCTTCTATCGGCATCGTGACGTCTGAAAAAGGTGCCGCTCTGCGCGATATGCTGCGTATCATCGGCGACCGCTATCCCGATCGCCGTATCATTGTGCGGCCTGTGAAAGTTCAGGGTGAAGGCGCGGCCGCGGAAATTGCCTCGGGCATCACCGAACTCGGAGGATCGGGCCAGGTGGATGTTATGATCGTTGGCCGCGGCGGCGGGTCCTTGGAAGATCTCTGGGCTTTCAACGAGGAGATCGTGGCGCGAAGCATCTTTGCCTCGCCGGTGCCGGTGATCTCCGCGGTGGGCCACGAAATAGATTTCACC
>VBLN01000502.1:3267-3583 GCA_005878685.1 Deltaproteobacteria bacterium
GGACCGGTTGGTCCAGGAGGGCGGGCGGCTGGACGCGTTAAGTCCCTTGGCTGTTTTGGATCGTGGTTACAGCATCGCCCACAAAATTCCGGAGGAAAAGCTCGTCAAGGATACAGCTTCTTTGGCAATCGGCGATTTTCTCCGCGTCACGTTTGCGAAGGGTAAAGCGATCTGCCGGGTGGAGCGGAAAGAATGAAATGAGAATCGCCCACGCCATAGGAATTGCACTTGCTCTGTTGTTGCTCTTTGAGGGTCACTTCTTCGGCCGTCCGGCTGCCGAAGTGACGGCAACTAAAGCCACCGAAATCTTTCAAGG
>VBLN01000138.1 GCA_005878685.1 Deltaproteobacteria bacterium
ATTTCCGTTTCCAGGCAGCGAGGAATCTACGCTTTAGGAATGGCGGGCCTCGGCGTCTTCTTGGTGGCAAGCGCATCGGCGGAGAAGCCTCTGCCTCTCGGTTTCGTTATCGTAGCCCTAGGAGCGGCCGGAGGCTTCATGGACCTGTTGTATCAAGTACAGGCGGCGGAGTTCAGCAGAGCGGGCGATCGCTCCGTGGCGATGGCCAGCACCGGGCTAGGCTGGATTCTATGCCCTCTGATCACGCCGATGATCGTTGGCTGGCTGGCGCAGGTGTACGGGTTCCGGTTTGCCTTCTTCGTCGCCGGCCTGTTTTTCTTGTCAATAGCAGTCGGGACTCGATTGTGGCATCGTCTGCTTCTTCCGGTTGGCCCAGTCGCTATTGAAGGAGTTGGCTGGAGAACGACGAATCTTCCGGATGGGTCGAGTGACGATCAGGTTAGAGCAGGTGCTCTGGAAAAGCATTGAGGTACAGAGGCTGTCGGCTGCGGACGAACGAAGGCTGCGAGTTATTTGCCGAACACCTCTTTTAGGAGGTCGGTCACCCGCGCGGTCGGGTTCGTCCGGATCTTGTGCTCCTCTTGTCCAACCATGAAAAATAGCCCATCCAGAGACTTCCTGACGACATAACTATCTATATCAAAGGTCTCGGACTTGACGAGCGGGATCGCTTGATAGCGGCCGACGAGCTCCTTGTACTGGCGCGTGACGCTGTACTCGTTCATGGTTTTTTCGACTGTTGGTCGGAAAGCGGCGGTGAGTTTGTTTGTGGTCTTGGCCTTGAAGTAATCCGTGGCTGCGGTATCCCCCCCGTTAAGAATCTTCCTGGCGTCGTCAAAGGTCATCTCCCCGATCGCGTCCCAAAAGATCTGCTTTGCGGCAGGAGCGGCTTTTTCGGCAGACCGGTTCATGCTCAGCACGAACTCGTCGATCTGCGGACCATATCCGACGGTCCTGAGCCCTTTTTCGACAGTTCGCAGCTTCTCAGGCATCAGAATCTTTATCGCTTGATTCTTGAAATAGCCGTCGGTCTTTCCGGTTAGCTTAACGGCGTTTTCTGTGCCGATTTGCAGCGCTTCCTTCAGGCCAGAGCCGATCTTGGCATCGCCTGGCCCGCTTTGCTTTCCCTTGCCTCCCAGTCCCTTCAATATCTGGTCGATTTGGGCCGAAGCCGACGAAGCGCTGAGCAGGACGTAAACGATCACAACGAATGCTTGGGCGGTCATTAGTATTCTCCTCTTCATCAAGAAGTTTCTCTGTTGCGAAAAATCGACCTGCTTTTCCCCGACTGTTGCAATTATGCATGAATTTGTGGAAAAGAGGAAGGTTAGTTTAGAACGGAGTACTAAATAATACGGCGAACTGCTGATACTTGGGAAGACGGGTTTGCGAGTGAGCGTAGTCGGACTCGGCACCATGGTCCATGCGGGTCACTTCGGACCGATGAAGGACGAAGAGTCCTTGGAGGCGATCGCCGCCGCCCTGGATCTGGGCGTGAATTTTATCGACACCTCCGACGCCTACGGTGCGGGTTATTCGGAAGCGCTTCTCGGGGAAGCGCTCAAGGGAAAACGCGACAAAGTGATCCTGGCGACGAAGGGTGGAAACGTGATGGTGGGGCCCAATCGCGGAAAGAGGAACTTCGCTGTGGATTACATTGGTCCTGTGATGGAGGAGAGCCTCAAGCGCCTCCAGACCGACTATATCGATCTCTATCAGCTTCACAATCCGAACCTAGAAGTGATTCGCGGCGGCGAGGTGTGGGAGTTGCTTGAACGTCGCAAAAAAGAGGGAAAGATCCGCCACTACGGGGTTTCGATCAATACAATAGAAGAAGGCGTGGCTGCGGTCCAGGACGGGCGCTCGGATACGATCCAGGTCGAGTATAACTTGCTCGATCAAGAGCCCGCAGAGAAGGTCTTTCCCCCGGCCCAAAGAGCCAACGTGGGGGTCATCGTGCGGGTGCCGCTGCGCCGCGGTCTGCTCACCGGCAAGCTCATATTGGAGGACCAGCAACGATTTCAAGGCGAGGATGTTCGGGCGCGCAACTTTGCCGGAGAAATTTTTAAGAGAGAGCTCGAAAAAGTGAAGCAGCTGCGGTTCTTGGAAAGGCCGGGCAGATCGCTGGCTCAAGCGGCCATCGCCTTTTGCTTGGGGCATCCTGCCGTCAGCGTCGTCATTCCGGGAGGCCGTAACGGCCATCAGGTAAGGGAAAATGCTGCCGCCGCCGACCTGAAGCTCAGCGCCGATGAGCTCCAGCAGATCACGGAGCTTTGGCGCGGTGGATTCTCGCGGTGATCCAGCCTGATTTTCACAGGGGATGAGATGGAAGACAATCATCAGTGGAAGGACGGCGCAAGGATCGCCATTCTCCCCACCGTCATGCTCGAAACTTGGTCCGAAGGTAAAGGACCGAGCTACTCACCCATGGCCACGCCTCTTAAAGAGGGAACCGAAGATCGACTTGGCGTCTCGTGGGGCGAGTACGGCGGCCGGACCGGCATCTGGAGAATCATACGGCTGCTTGATGAATTCGGAATTCGAGCGACGGTCTGCCTGAGCGGAAGGTCGGCAGAGGTTTTTCCCAACGCCGTTAAGGAATTAAACAAGAGAGGCCATGAGCTCGCGGCTCACTCCTACACCCAGGATACGATCTTGCCTTATCTCTCGCCAGAGGAAGAGAGAGAAGTTATCCGCAAATGCTGCAGGGTCATCGAACAGACCGCGGGAATCAGACCGGTGGGGTGGCTCAGTCCGAGATGCACCCCGACGGGCCACACGGCCCAATTCTTGGCGGAAGAGGGCTTCCTATGGCATGGCGATTACAACGATACCGACCTTCCCTATCGGTTGAAAACAGCCAAGGGGACGCTGATTGCGATTCCCCACAGCGACTTCACCGATAATCGGGTGCTCCGCGGTGGTCCCAGAGACTTCTACCAAGTTTATAAAGACACTTTTGACTTCCTCTACAGAGCTGAGTCTACGGCGATGATTAACCTCACGGTCCATGCGCATTTTGGCGGCCGGCCGCTGATGTCGGCTGTGGTGGCGGACGCCCTTCGGTACATGAAGGGCTTCCCTCAGGTCTGGTTTGCCCGGCATGATGAGATCGCTCAATGGCTGCTGGGAAGGTGATTGAGATAGCTCTTTGTCTGATCTCAGCGTTTTCTGATCTTCAGGATCGCTACCCAGATCAGGATGACGGTGATCAGACCCATGAGGATCAGGATGAAATCTCGGGAGAGTTCCATGGCAGCTTAGAAAAGCGCGCTCGAATCCGAAAGCCTAGCTGCTGTTCCTTTCCCGACTCCATAGCCCTTCGGATCTTGACGGCTTTATAGCTCAAGGGTTTCCCTATTGCAATTGCCGATGAAACTGTGGGAAAGACAGGAAAGTCCGGGTAGGGAGATAAAAGATGAATCGAGATAGCTCCTGCAGCAGAATCCAATGGTATGCGGCCTCGGCCAGTTGGTTGTCAGTTCGAAGCATGATCCCGCTCATTGCGCTATTCTGCCTACTGGCACCTGTGGCAGCGAATGCCAATCCTTACCTCGCCAAGCCAGGCGAGCCTCCGGTGTCGATTCACGTCGCCACCTGCGCGGTCTCCGGTGGCTTCACCCATCTTTATACTGCCTTGGATAATGGCCTCTTTGACAAATATGGAATTAAGGTCGACCACAGGTTTATTAGCGGGAGCGGTGTCAACCTCGCTGCCCTGGCTGCTGACGAGATCCAATTCCTGTACTGCGCCGCCGACGCCACAATCCCCGGCCTCGCCTCGGGCATCGATGGCAAGCTGGTAGGCGCGCCGCTCGTGGGGCTGCCCTACGTGCTTATAGGCCAGAAGGAGATCAAGAGGATTGAAGATTTAAAAGGCAAGAGCATCGGAATCTCTCGCCCGGGCGACTTGGACGACCGCCTGATGAAGGCCATGCTAAAAAGGTTCAATCTCACGACGGAGGAAGTCAAGCTCCGTCCCATCGGTGGCAGCCAGTCGGAGCGTTATACCGCGATGGTGCAAGGAATTGTGCAGGCGGTGTCGGTGACGCCACCTTTGGACGCGCGCGGCAAGAAAGACGGCTTCAGCCTCATCTACAACCTCAATGAACTTGGGCTGCCGTTCATTTATAGCTCACTGCACACGAACCCCAAGATGCTAAAGGAGAGGCCGTGGCTGGTGCAACGATTTGTGGCGGCGATGGCTGAATCTATTTACTTCGTGGAGAAGAATCCGGATAAGGCAAAGGCCTCGCTGGGCAAAGTGCTCAAGATCTCAGAGACGGAAATTCTTCAGTCAGCTTATGATGCCTACGCCAAGTTGCTGGTCAACCGGCGCATGGCGGTCCCGGCCAATGCGCTGGCGGATGCCGTCGAGGTTGCTCGCGACACAGGTACGAACATCCGCAAAAAGCCCGCGGAGCTCTTTAATAATGCTTTTGCCGAGAACTTGGAAAAGAGCGGCTTTCTCAAGGAGATCTGGGGCGCAGAGCTTCGTTAGGAGAAAGTGGAAGTTTGAAGCTTGAAAATCCCAAAGGCCTCCTTCAAAGCCTCTATTTGCTTATGATGTAATCTCGACCGAGAGAGTTGGCAAGTTTCGAAAATGGCATTTGCTGCAATGTTTCGCCGTCGCCTCCGTCTTAAAGTCATCTCGCTGATCCTTGCTATTCTGGTTTTGGGCTTTGGCGCCCTGGTGATCCTAAACATCAAACGGGAAGCCGAGGTTTTGGTTGCTGACAACTTGACAACAGCTCGTCTGCTAGCAGTATCCATAAAAAGCAGCATTGATAACGGAATGTTAGAAGCCCGGCCCGACATTATTCGCCGGCTGGTGCAGGAGCTTAAGACTGAGCTTAAGGATGTCCGTCACCTGGAGGTCTACCGGCGTAACGGCGTTGAGGCGTTCAGCGATCTTGAGACGCTGGACGAGGTCCACACAACCATGGGACTCGACCCCTCGCTCTATGAAAGCATTTCCAAGATGCGCCGCGAACCTGGCGCGCGAATGAACGGCCCGCTGTTCACGCGAGCCGTCGAGACGGTGGAGCCCCAGGAGAGCTATGAGGAGGTCGATGGAGGCCGCTTATTGACTCTGCTCCAGCCGTTAAGGAACCGAAAGGAGTGTCAGGAGTGCCACGGCGATGACCATAAGGTCCGGGGCGTGGTGCGGGTCAGCCTCGGCCTAGAGAAGCTGGACGCGGCGCTCCACGCGGCCCGCAATCGGCAAATCGTTGTCGTGATCCTTACTATCCTAGGCGTGACTGTTGCCCTCGTAGCGTTCATGGGGCGTGTGATACTCCGGCCCATCGCTCACGTGGTAGGCACCGCGCGGCAAATCGGCGGCGGCAACTTTGCGGCGCGCGTGGCCGCGGGGAACCAGGATGAGATCGGCGAGCTTGGCAGGGTCATCAACGACATGGCAGGCAGGCTGGAAACAGTGCACGATGACCTTGAGGCGCGTAACGCCGAGCTTGCAACCACTCTGCAGAATCTTCAAGAGTCCATGCGCAAGGTTGAGCTCCTTGAGCAACTCAAGGGAGAGCTGGTTAAGTTCGTTCCCGAAGCTGTGACGCGGCTGCTGGAAAAGAATCCGGACGCGCGCGAACTCGAAAAGCGCGAAGCAGACGTCTCGGTTGTATTTCTTGATGTGGAGGGCTATACGCGGCTCTCGGAGCAGCTGCCACCGCAGCGGCTGAATCGGATGATTCAAGACTACTTTTCGAGCTTTCTCCAGATCATCCGCGAAAAGCACGGCGACGTCAATGAGACCGCGGGCGACGGTCTCATGGTCATCTTTCAGAGTGAAGGGAACCCGATGCGCCATGCGCTCAATGCCGCCGGGGCCGCGTTCGAGCTGCTCGGCAAAGTGGCCGAGTTGAACCGGGAATTCGTCGGGATCTATCCGCCCGTAGCCATCCACGTGGGCATCAACAGCGGTCCAGCGCTCGTGGGCGCCACCAAGATCGATGCCGCCGGGGGCGGCCGTTGGACTTTTACTGCCTCCGGTTCGACGACGAATCTCGCTGCCCGCATCGCCGGGCTGGCGAAAGGAGGCGACGTGATGGTTGGACTTGAGACCGGGGAGCGGATAAAAGGCTACTATGTCTTGGAAGATGTGGGCGAGCACCAGCTCAAGAACGTCGCCCAGCCCGTGCGGGTCTTTCGCCTGGTCCCGCCGGGAGTCTATGCAAGAGTCGAAGCGAAAATCTAAAACTGGAGGGAGGAAAGGATATGATCATAGAAATGCGAACGTATTTGCTCAAGCCGGGAACTACGGCGGCCTTTGAGGAGCGTTTTACCGAGGGGCTCTCCGCCCGTCTTCAGTTTTCCAGACTAGGAGGACTCTGGCACACGGAGGTCGGGCCGTTGAACACCGTCGTTCACGTCTGGCCTTATGAGAGTTTTGAGGACCGGGAACGGATCGGCCAGGCCGCGAGAAAGACTGGAAAGTGGCCGCCCAAGACTCATGAGTTTATCATCACGCAGGAGAGCAAGATCCTCCAGCCGGCGTCGTTTTCTCCACCCCTGGAGGAGAGAAAGTTGGGAAACATCTACGAGATCCGGACCTATACCTATCAGCCGGGCACGATGCCGACCGTGCTTGAGCGCTTTGCCCAGGTGATTCCTGACCGCGTCAAGCTCTCACCGCTGGCTGGCGCTTGGTACAGCGCCATCGGGTCCCTGAACCAGTATGTCCATGTCTGGGCCTATAAGGATGGGGGCGAGCGCGAGCGCATCCGCGCTGAGGCCCAAAAAACGGTCAAAGGGTGGCCGCCCCAGACCAGAGAGTTTATGGTCAAGCAGGAGAATATGCTGGTGATCCCCGCGGCTTGCTCGCCGTTGCACTGAGAGGGGCGAGTGCTGTCTTTGTTTTGGAGACAGATGTATGAAGCGGATCATTCTCAGTACCGCGCTCCTGATTCTTTTGACACTTTCCTATTCATGGAGCGCTGAGAGGATTCGGATCGGTTATAGCTCCATCAGCGGCTCTTATATCGCTCTCTGGGTCGCTCACGACGCAGGTCTGTTTGCCAAGGAGGGGCTCGAAGATCAACTGATTCTCATTCCCAGCGGCAGTCAGCTTGCGCAGGTGGTGGTTGCCGGAGAGGTTGACATCGCCGCTTTAAACGGCAGCTCTGCCATGGCCGCCGCCCTTCAGGGAGCCGATATCAAGGTTATCGGCAATACGACGAATAAGTTGATTTTTTCCATCTATGTCAGGCCGGAGATCAAGACCGTTGAGGGTCTCAAGGGGAAAAAGATTGGGGTCACGCGCTTTGGATCCGCAACTGATATCTCCGCGCGGTATGCGTTAAGGAAATACAATCTCGATCCTCAAAAGGACGTGACCATCCTGCAAATGGGGGCGATGAGTTCCATCATGGGTGGGCTTCAAGGCGGCTCCATTGAAGCCGGCCTCGTCTCTCCACCGACTCAATTTATGGTGGACAAGCTCGGCTTTAAAGAGCTGGTGAGCGTCACCGACATGGACATCGCTTTCCCCAATCCATCCCTGATCGTGCAGGGAGGCATCATGCGAAGAAAGCCTGACCTGGTCGATAAATTCATGCGCGCCTATGCGAGAGGCATCCACCGCGCTAAGACCGACAGAGAACTGACTCTTAAATCGATCGCAAAGTACACCAGAATCGAGGATCCCTTTCTCCTCCAGAAGACCTACGATCTTTATGTCGGAAAGGTTTTGGAGAAGGCTCCTTACATTAACGTGGTCGGAATGCAAAACGCGCTTGATGATTTGGCAAAGACGACGCCAGGCGCGAAGGGCGCGAAGCCGGAGCAATTTATCGATCTGCGCTTTCTCGACAACCTGGAGAAGGGCGGTCTGCTGAAGGAGCTATATCGCTGATTTTTGGAGTCGGTGGGGCGGATAGCTTGAATCGGAGTGTATGTTCTATAAGAGGCTCGTCCGCCCGCTGCTCTTCTTAAAGGATCCGGAAGAATCTCACGAACAGACGTTAGCCCTGCTTTCGCGGATGGGGTTTCTTGAAGGGGCCTTCGAATGGTATTTCGGGGTCGACGACAACCGACTTCAAGTCAAACTCGGTTCCTTGAGCTTTCCCAACCCAGTAGGATTAGCCGGCGGCTTTGATAAGAACGGCATCGCGATCAAAACCTGGCAAGGTTTTGGTTTCGGCTTCATTGAGATCGGCGCTGTGACAGCTCAGGGGCAGCCCGGCAATCCCAAGCCGCGTCTGTTCCGCCTCCCTAAAGATCAGGCCCTGATCAATCGTCTGGGTTTCAACAACGATGGCGCAGAGGCGATGAGGGCTCGGCTGGCGGCCGTACAAAACAACGGTGGATGGCCCAAGATCCCGCTGGGAATCAATATCGGGAGAACCAAGGTAGTCGAGACCAAAGACGCCGCCGAAGATTTTCTCTTTACTTTTGAGACGCTTTTCCTTTACGGCGATTTTTTCACGCTCAATGTGAGCTCGCCCAACACGCCCTATCTCCGGGATCTTCAGGAGAGGGCGCTTCTCACCGACCTTTTAACCGTAATCCAGGAGAAGAATCGCGAGCTGGCAGCTAAGGGGGGGAGTCAAGAGAAGCCCGTTTTGGTCAAAGTCGCGCCTGACATGGAATTCGCTCAGTTGGATGAGATTGTCGAAGTGGCGCAGTCAAAGCGAATTGCCGGTATCATCGCGACCAACGCCACAGCCTTTTTGCGCGAGAGCCTTGTGACTAGGACAGAGGAGCCCGGAGGCCTCAGTGGAAGGCCGCTGAGAGGCAAGGTTATCTCCTTTGTCCGCCATCTTTACCAAGCTACCCAAGGACGGTTGCCCATCATCGGTGTGGGAGGGATCTTCATTGCCGAAGATGCTTACGAAAAAATCAGGGCCGGCGCGTGTCTACGAGGGACCCGCAGTTGTGAAGCGGATCAATCGCGGGCTCCTCAGACTTATGGAACGAGACGGCTTCAAGCATATCTCCGAAGCTGTAGGCAGCGAAGGCCGGAAGTAACTACGGCAGACTCTTCAGTAGGCTTGCAAGACAAAGGTGATTTCAGTAACGTCCGCTTATGCCAAAACGATTCAGCATCGAGGTCGGGAAGGATTATTTCAACTTTGCCTCGGCCCATTTCTTGATTTTTGCCAATGGCAGAAGGGAAGCGCTCCATGGCCACAACTATCAAGTCTCCGTCGCCGTCGAAGGCGAGTTGGACACGGCAGGCGTAGTGCTCGACTTCATTACGTTCAAGCCGCTGGTAAAAAAAGTGTGCGACGCACTCGATCATCGCACGTTAGTACAGAAAAACAGCCCGGCCCTGCGTGTTCGTCAAAGCAAGCAACAAGTCGAAGTCGTCTATAAAGGTCAGCAGATCATTCTGCCCAAGCGGGACGTAGTCCTCTTACCCATCGTTAACACGAGTACCGAGCTTTTGGCCGAGCATATCGCGGGAGAAATTCGACGAAGAGTCCGGCAAAAGTTCCCGGCGGCAAGGCTTCGCTTCATGGAGGTGTCGGTCGAGGAAAGCCGTGGCCAGCGCGGTCTTTTTCGGGGAGGGTTTTAGTGCCCCCGGCCTTCGTCTATTCGGACGGCTATTATGCGGATATCGGCGCGCATGTCTTTCCTGTCAAAAAGTACCGATTGGTTTGCCAGCGACTGCGCGAATCTCGTATCCTGGGAGAAACCCTCGTCGAGCCTGAGCCCGCCAGCGAGGCGGATCTACTCTTAGCCCACGACAAAGCTTATGTCGAGGATTTAATGCGTGCGCGCTCCACGCCGCGCATCCTTTCGTCCGAACTTCCCGTTTCCCAGGAAATTATTCGGGCCTTCCTGTTATCCAGCGGCGGAACGGTGCGCGCCTGCACCGAGGCGTTAGAGAGGGGTTGCGCGGTCAATCTGGGCGGAGGCTTTCACCATGCCTTTCCTGACCACGCCGAGGGATTCTGTTACATCAACGACATGGCCGTCGCGATTCGCAAGCTGCAAGCGCAAAAGAATGGGATCAAGGTGGCCGTCATCGATTGCGATCTCCATCAAGGCAACGGGACCGCCTATATTTTCAGCGACGACCAAAGCGTCTATACGTTCTCCATTCATCAGCGCGATCTCTATCCGCCCAAGCAAGACAGCAGTTGGGATATTCATTTGACCAACGGAGTTGGCGATGAGGAATATCTCGGCCATCTCGAAAAAGCGGTTCCCGCGATTATGGAAAAATTCAAGCCC
>VBLN01000139.1 GCA_005878685.1 Deltaproteobacteria bacterium
TCGGTTCCTCCTCGACGACGGGTATCGGCGCCTCCGATCCGGCGCACACCTATCCCGCCCTGCTCGCCGAAGAGCTGCGCCGCCGCTGGCCGCCGCTCGCGGTGACCGTGATCAACAAGGACGTCCCCAGCGAGATGGCCTACCAGATGCTGGCGCGCTTCGAGCGCGACGTGCTGCCTTACCACCCGCAGCTCGTCATCTGGCAGACCGGCAGCAACCAGGCGCTCTGGGGTGACATCGAGGGATATGCCGGCACGATCCGCGAGGGGATCAGCCGCCTCAAGGCGGCGGGGACCGACATCGTGTTGATGGATCCGCAGTTCGCCCCGCGGGTGATCGCGCGGCCCGTGCACCCGCTCATCGTTGATTCCATCGGTGCGGTGGCGAATGACATGAGCGTGGCCGTGTTCCGGAGGTTCGCCGTAATGCAGTACTGGGTATCGAGCGGCCAGTACAAGGTGGAGGACATCATCTCGAGCGACGGCCTGCACATGAACGACATGAGCTACGGTTGCATCGCCCGTCTGCTGGCCGATAGCGTAGCGGCCGCGGCCGAGCCCGAGACCCATGGTCGGCGGTGAAGAAAGGGGCGGAAGAGCTTGCAAGATGTAAACTAAGCGATTAGACTTTTCTTTATATGAGTCCAGACGAGATTCAATCCACTCTTGAAAGGGCCCTTTCCGGCTCCACGGTCCGCGTGGACGATTTGACCGGAGGCGGAGATCACTTTCAGGTATGGATTGTCTCACAGTCTTTTGAAGGAAAGAGCCTTGTGGATCAGCACCAGATGGTCTATGGAGTGCTGAGAGACGCGCTAGGCAGCGAACGGATTCATGCTTTGGCTCTGAAGACTTACACGCCGGCCCAGTGGGAGCGTCTTGCATCGCAAAAGTAA
The DNA here is from genome assembly GCA_005878685.1 of Deltaproteobacteria bacterium. Taxonomy (GTDB): domain Bacteria; phylum Desulfobacterota; class Binatia; order UBA9968; family UBA9968; genus DP-36. The sequence goes on from VBLN01000139.1 coordinate 896, forward strand.
AGGGAGGTTTGATTATGGCAGATAGTGTAGTTACCAAGATCGATGAGCAGGTGAAGAAGAATAAGGTGATGCTCTACATGAAGGGGACGCCCGATTCTCCCCAGTGTGGCTTCTCCGCTCACGTGGTCGATATTTTAAAGTCCTATGGCTATCCGTTCCAGACCGAGGATGTTCTGGCGGATCAGCACGTTAGAGAGGGAATCAAGCATTACTCCAATTGGCCTACGATCCCTCAGATTTTTATCAATGGGAAATTTGTCGGCGGCTGCGATATCGTGCACGAGTTGCATGAGCGGGGAGAGCTTGAGCCCATGCTCAAGGAAGCCTTTGGGAAGTAGGACCCCAGCGGAAGGCATCCGTCGCTGTGTCCCGTCAAAATGAACTGCACCGCCAGCGCTCTCGGCGATGGAAGCTTAGAACATTACGGGAGCGCTACGTCAGCGCCAAAACCGCAGCTGAGAAGGAGCAAATTCTGCAGAAGGTAACGCGGGTCGCTCCTTGCGCGAGCCGTGAGCAGTTTCTGTCCGCGATCAAGGCGAAAGCATAAGTGCCTGAGCGGGGCTGTATCCTGCTCGCTCTTCAAACAACCGTCCGGCAACTGAGCTGTTTCGGATGTCCCGATCCAGCTTAGCCTTCTTACTCTCCCCAGATAGGTTTCACGTTCGTGTCCAGCCATTTTTTTGGATCTTCCAGGAAGAGTTTGTCTTCGACCGGGATAGAGCGAGTGCCTTTGGGGAAGGCGGTGTCGATCGAAGCCTTCGAGCGGAACCCTTTTCTGGAAGATTCTCTGCCCACTGCATCTAGCGTGCGCTGGCCCTCGATTGAAATCAGCCATTCCGTCAGGAGCTTCGCGGCGTTTGGATGGGGCGCTTTGGCGTAAATCCCTGCATACCTGGGAAAGACAATAGGAGGAGCCGTCTTGGCATAATCGATCGGAGATCCCGTCTCCTTCTCCTCGAGAGTATCGTGGAGCAGCGTCGGCATTCCTATAGCATACTCTCCCGCGACTAGGAGCCGCATCATGGCGCTGGTACTCTTATGGAGGGGGACATTCAAGGCTTTCAAACCCTGGACAAATTTCGTCCACCTCGCATCGTCTTTCCACAACCCCTTAAGTCCCGCCAGCATACTGCTTAACGGACCGGCCCTCATGGGATCATCCAGAGCCACCATGCCTTTATACTTGGCATTGGCGACGTCTTCCCATGTCTTGGGTGCATCAGCCGCTTTGAGCTTCTTCGTATTGTAGGACAACGTCTGTATCTGAAGGCTGACGACGGGCATCGTCGGATCATGCAGAATCAGGAGATTTTTCTGTACCGTTTCATAGGGCATGATGGCGCCCGCCGCTCTGATGACCGGTGGAGCGTTATCGGAAAGGATGGCGTCCACGCTTGGGTTGTTGGCTTGGAATTCGATCACTACCCTGGTGACGATTTCCGGGTTTCTCCCTTGCCAGTAGCTGGTCTTGATTCCCGGGAAACGCTTGGAGAAGGCCTCCGTGATCTTAACCAGGTGCTCCACATCCCAGACCGAGTAGATGATCACGCTTCCTTCCTGTTTGGCCTTTTCGTATAGGCCGGCGCTCACTTTGTTGAACGAGTCATCTTCTGCGGACGCCGCTAATGCGGCCCCGCCAAACGCGACAAGCGACAACACAAGAACGGCCGACGCTGTCGAAGTTCTTTTCGCCATGTCCGTATCTCCCTTCAGGTTGAGTTTAGAGTTGCGTTTCATCAGTCTTCGTTTGTCGTTGAACTTTGCAAGCAAGGCAGATTGTACCGGTCAACCTCATCAAGTTTCAAGCGTCTTTATGTCCTCTTGCAGACATAAGCTTACAGGCTGAGTTTGACCTGGAAAACGAACTTCGCCACGGAGACTGCCACAATCAAAATCAGCAGGTAAATCACCCCGCCGGCCGCGGCTTCGGCCCATTGGCCTACTCTGAAGTACTCGAAGAGAGTCACGGGCCCGTACTCATGTCCCGGAGCGCTCAGGAGCACGGCGACGTCGATATTGCGGATCGCCTCGATGAAGATGTAAAAAAAAGCGCCGGCGACGGAGGGCTTCAAGATCGGCAGGGTGATCTTAAAGAACACATGTCTCCATCTAGCGCCATGGACCCAGGCGGCTTCGTCAAGTTCTCTGTGGATGTTCACAATGGAGCCGGAGGCATTCCTAAGCGCGTAGGGGAAATAGGCCACGAAAAGTCCCAATCCGAGCGCCCAGAGCGTGTTGTACAGGGGCGTCCCCAGGAAAACGATGACCAGACCCAATGATAGAACCAGGGGCGGAAACGCCAAGGGAAGCGTTCCGATAAACTCGAAAATCTTCGTGCCGTAGGTCCGGGTCCTGTACATGGTGAATGCCATGACGATTCCCATGAGCACGGTTATCACCGCGATCGTCACCGAGAGAGTAAGGGAATTGTACAGGCCGGTGACGAAACTCGGGTGCCTCATCACTCGATAGAAATTTGTCAGCACCATGTTGGCGGGAAACTTCATGAAGGTCTCGAAATCGTAATAAGGGATCAAAGAGACGACGATCAATACGAGAAAGGGGATGACGATTCCGACCAGGAAATAGCTGAAGACAACCAGGAAAGTAACATACTTCCATTTGCCGATGTCGATGGCTTTGACCCGGTAGCCCTTTCCCGTGATGGTGGCATATCTTTCGGAGAAGCGAGTTATCCTGGTGTAAAACAAGAGCACCAGGATCGACAGGGCGACCAACACCGTGCTGTAGGCCGTCCCCAACCCGGGGTTATAGTCTACGGACATCGCATCGTAGACCCTGCTCACGAAGACCTGAATTCCTGCGGGGCTGCCTTGGAGCACGGGAGTCTCGAAGGAACGCAGCCCCCTGAGAAAATTCAATACGAGAGCCGAGAGAAAAGCGGGTATGGCCAGCGGAAAAGTGATGCGGAGCGCTGTGTGAATGGGCTTGCTCCCCGCGATGTAGGCGCTCTCCTCGAGGGAAGGATCGAATGACAGAAAGACCGGCAGAAGGAATAAATATCCCAGGGGAACGCAGGCGAGGCCAAAAACCCATATCATCGCCGCCATGGAAAAGGCGTTGAAGACCGGCCCCTGCACGCCGAAATATTCTATCAACAGGTTATTCAAAATACCCGCTTTGGGAGCGAGTAAGAGGATCCAGGCGATGTTCTTCATGATGGGGGGCATGAGGATAGGGTAGAGGGGCATAAGCTCGACCAGCGCCTTGCCTGGCGTGTTTGTCCGGGCCAAGATCCAGGCGAGCAGTCCTCCCAGAACGGTGCCGATCGTGGCAGACCCCGCGGCGTAGATCAGGGAGTTCCACAGCATGGGGAGGAGTTTGGGGTCGGTGAAGACCCGAACGTAATTTTCGCCGGTCAACCCGACAAAGGTCCCGAGCCGGGCCGTGGTGAGGCTCCGGGACAATACGATGAGCACCGGCGCGATGATGAGAGATCCTGCGATGATACTGGCGAAAAGCGGGATGAGGGTGCCCTGCTTGTAGATCAGCTTAACCCATCTCCAGTTAACAGCAGCTTCTGCTGCGATGTCTTTCGCCATGGTGACTCAGAATTCTGCAAGTCGTGGCGTGGATGGCCGAGGTTCTGCGATGACGCTGATCGCAGACTTCTCGATGTACAAATAGATCCTCTCTCTTCCATCCTCGATGTGAATCATCGGACAAAGCTTGTGAGAGGTGACGACAATTTCCTTGGATCCAACGAGAATGCGGTGGTCTGTCAACCCGCCCCGGTACTCGCGGCTGAGCATGAGCCCTTCGAGCACGTTGCCTTTGTCGTTTAATCTTCCGCTGTCGAGCTTGACCTCTGCGGTTCGAATGACCACCTTGCAATCCTGGCCGCTGATGGCGTTTTTTGGTTTTTGGCACATGAGAGTAGCGTTGTTAAATTCCCGAACTTGAACGAAGCAATCTTCCCCCTCCACCCGAAGGAGTGTCCCATCCACGACGGCGGCTCTACCGATGAAAGAAGCCACAAACTGATTGGCAGGGTTGTTGTAGATTTCGTCCGGCGGCGCGTACTGGAGGATTTTGCCTCTGTCCATGACGACGACGGTGTCGGAGATGACAAAGGCCTCTTCTTGATCGTGAGTCACATAGACCGCGCTGATCCCGACCTGCTTGATCAATTTCCTCAACTCGACTCTCATTTCCTCTCTTAACTTAGCGTCGAGGTTGCTCAGCGGCTCATCCAGGAGAATGAGTCGAGGCTCCATGACGATGCTCCGGGCCAGAGCCACCCGCTGCTGTTGTCCGCCGCTCAGTTGAGAGGGGTACCGGCCTTCATAGTCTCTTAAGCCCACTAGCTCCAAGGTCGACTGGACTCTTCTGCGAATCTCATCGGCTGCAAGTTTCTGCAGTTTAAGGCCGAAGGCGACGTTGTGATGCACGGTCATGTGAGGCCACAAAGCATAATTCTGAACGACAAATACGATCGCTCTGGAGTACGGCGTGACAAAGATTCCCTTGCTGATCGATGTCTGAGCTTTGTCGGCGATATGAATGGAACCTTCGTCCGGAATTTCGAGACCCGCGATGCATCGCAGCAGAGTGGTTTTGCCGCAGCCTGAAGGTCCCAAAACGGAGAGGATTCCGCTGTCGAATTCAAAGCTCACATCGTCCAGAGCTCTACTATCTTTGTAGCTCTTGACGTCAATTAGCCTGGCCCAGCACCTCTTTGAGTTTGGAGAGCACTCCGGGTTCCAGCTTGAAAAGATCGGCGACCATCTTTTCCACGTCCTCGCCACTTGCAGCGCTGACCTCGAGATTAGCCTTGCTTGCCTCGGCGAGAAATTCTGGATCCTTGGTTGTCATCAAAAATGCCCGGCGCAGAATCTGAACCCGCTCCGGCGAGGTTCCTGGGGGCGCCGAGTAAACATAGGTGATGGCGCTTGGGGTATGGATACCGACGTTGATCAGCTGCTGTCCCTCGTCGGTCTTAGCTAATTTGATGGCTAGCGGGATGTTAGAAGGGAGATCTGGGTGGGGCTGCGGCGCATTTTGAAGGACAATGGTCACGGTTCCCACCTCCAGCTGTTTCTTCCAGGTGGCCTTTGCCGAGGCTGCAGAGAGCCCGCACAATCCGAAAACCTCTCCTCCTTCCACGGCGAGCCGGATCTCGGACGTTCCCTTGTAACCCGACGCGACGCGCAAGGGGAGACCTAGAGCCGTTCGCAAAACTTTGGGGATGTCATCCGTGCTTGAGCCGGGCGCGACGCCGCCGAGTCGGACGGCTGTCTTAGATGCGAGCCATTGGTCAACGCTGCTAATGCCACTCGTCTTGCTTAGCAGGCAGAGATCGTGGTTTTTTCCCGGTGTGCCGATCCACTCGAATTTGCGCGCGTCGAACTCGATTCCCTGCCCGCCGATGACCTGCGCCAGGATCTGGTTCCCATGGAAGGTCGCGAGGGTCAAGCCGTCGGCCTTAGCGACTTTGTAGAGGTGGTTAGCGGCAATCAGACCTCCGGCGCCAGTCATGTTTTCTACGATCAACGTGGGATTCCCCGCAATATGTTTGCCCATGTGACGCGCCAATGACCGAGCATAGGTGTCGAATCCACCGCCGGGAGCAAAGGCTACGATGATACGGATGGTCTTGCTTTTGTAAAACGGCTCTTGCGCCGGTGCCGGACCAGTTCCCCAGCCGGCAATAAGCAGAGCGGCTGAGGCCAGGGATAGAATTAGAGATTTTCGCGCCATCACCGATTCCCCCTTTCGGTACGCTATCCCATTATCACAAACGCCTTTTCGGCGTCTACTCAGGGTAGGAGTGTGCAGCGCTATGCCTTTCCATGCCGCGTCACAAAGCTATTGGTAGCACCGGCCTCGAGTGGAAGATGTGCGGCTGTCCGTGAATCGCGGGAGGATCAGGTTATCACGTCAATGTGCGCTTAGTTCGCCAGGCTCGCCATCAGGCGGCCGAAGCCGG
>VBLN01000172.1 GCA_005878685.1 Deltaproteobacteria bacterium
CGACGGTTCGGTTCTTACCGTTGACCTTGAGCGAGATTCGCGCCATGGCGAGCTCCTTTTCTTACAAGCCAGGAAAGACCCGGCCTATACCTGAATGTTGTGGATAGTGTGATTCTTAGGACAATCCCTGGGGCCTGTCAAGATGGTTCGGTGCTAGTCGCAACAAGCCTTTAACAATGTCGAATATTGTGGTTTAAGGGCTGTAATAAGGAGGGTCGTTATGAAGATATTGCGCATGCGCTCTTGGAATTTTCACGCAGACAACCTGGATAAAATGATGCGGTTCTATCAAGCTGCGTTGGGCGGCAACCTACGCACGACGCACACGGTCAACGGGGTCAAAGTCGCTCGCCTTCGGCTAGGCGAGACTGGGGTCGGACTCTTCGATGCTTCCGAGAAGAAAGCGCCAGGCGTGCCGCACCATACCTTCGACATTGAAGGACCGAATGATCCGAGCGAACTGGTAAAAGAACTTGAAGCCAAAGGCATCAAGGTGGAGGATATCCGCCCTCATGGCGATGGTGGCGGCTACTCCGTCTACGTCGCCGATCCCGCCGGCAACCGCCTGGAACTCTCCAAAGACTAAGGACTAAGAACTCGTGCGAGCCGCAGGGCAAAAATATTTTGGCAGGATCATTCAGCGGGAGTTCACAAAGCAGGCTAAGAAATTCTCGCAGTCTCAAGCGATGCGGGAAAAAGGGGGCCTCGGGATTCTTCCGCTCCTGGCCGAGGTGAAGCCGACGGACCGCGTGCTGGATATCGCCTGCGGTCCGGGATTTGTGGCCATGGAATTTGCCAAGCATACTCGTGAAGTTGTCGGTGTCGACCTGACAACGGAGATGCTCAAAAAAGCTCGCGCCCTCGCGCGCCGGGAGGGTTTGAATAACGTGACCTTCCGCCGCGCGGATGTGAACCATTTGCCTTTTTCTAATGCCAGTTTCGATGTCGTGGTCACGCGGGCTTCTTTCCACCACTTTCCCCATCCTGACAGGGTGCTGGCAGAGATGGTTCGAGTGCTTAAAAATAAAGGGAAGATTCTGATCTCTGACAACACCTCGAAGAATGACCCGGCCAAGAACCGGCTGCACAATCTGATAGAGAGATTGCGTGACCCATCCCACGTCGAAACGCTTCCCCTGAGAAAGTGGCGCGCGTTATTTAAGAATGCAGGCCTCAGAGTTGTGAAAGAAAAGCGACTCATTCAACCGCGCAATGCGGAGGATTGGATGGAACTAACCCAGACGCCGCCAACCGTGAGGCAAAAGATCCACCGCCTGTTCACCCAGTCGATGCGCGGAGACAAGACAGGCCAGAACGTTCGCGTCGTCAACGGCGAGGTCGTGTTCGACATGAATTATCGGATTTTCATTCTAGATCCGGGGGAGATGTAGAGAAGTTCGATGAGATATCGTTTCTTGGCGCTAGCTTTGGTTATGGGTTCGATGGGCTGCAAAGGATCCGTCGACCATGATGAGATATCCGCCGCAAAGAGCGCCGTCGAGTTTGCTGACGTCGCATTTGTGCAGCGTGATTTTGAACGAGGTTATGCTCTGCTCTCTGACAGCGGGAAACGCTACGTCTCGCCCGAAAAATTCAAGGAAACCCTTTCCCGATTGCATCCGAAAGCCTTCCCCGTAAGCGTCACGGCATCTGAATACGAACCGATGCGAGGCGAAAAAGCGATGCATCTCTATTTGACTGGAGAAAATTCCGGTGAGCGTTTCTACTACAGATTAACCATGGAAGGCGCCGCCACAACCGGCTACAGGGTTGCAAGATTCTATCGTGAGAGTAACCCCTATCCCGGGGCTAGCTTGAGACAAAGACTGAAAGAATCGCCTAGCACAAGACCTTGAGTCTCTTGGAAGTCCTTCGGACTAATCGATTTCTCTTCTTAATCTTTTGATCCGGAGGTCGTGGGTGACGAGGCCGGTGGTTGGTTATGTCCCGCGACGGTTCCCGTACAGCTCGATTTGGAGTCGTGGGGTATAGCGGAAACCGTGTTTTTTGCAGAGATTGACGATCCAGGCAGCGCGATCTCGTAGTTCTCTTTTGGTTCTGCCCTGAGCCATGACAAGGACGCGGTCGCGGCTCACGTTTTTAAGCTTTCCTAGAATCTGTTCTATCTCGGAGAAATCTCTTTTCTCTTCTGCGACAAACTTGAGCTGATAGTCGTAACGGTCCATGAATTGCTGGATCACGGGCAGGCCTAGCCGGTGGTCTTCGTGCATCCGGGCAAACTTGCCCTGGTCTCTTTTCCAGGGTGTGGAATTGAAAAGCTTGGGGCTCATCGAGACGAGATCGCACTCGACCGGCTTAAAGATCGTTGCGGCGGTTTCGATGGTGATATGAAAGCCGTCTCGCTTAAGTCTGAGCGTTAACTCCTCGATGCCGTGCGCCAAAAGCGGCTCCCCACCTGTGATGACGGCGTATCTCGTGTCATAGTGCTTCGTTTCAGCCAAAATCTCTCTTAGAGCCCAATCCCTGCCCTCGGGCTTCCACGAAGTATAAGGCGTATCGCACCAGACACAACGCAAGTTGCAGCCTGAAGTGCGGATAAAGACCGAAGGAGTTCCGAGGAGGTTCCCCTCTCCTTGAACGGAGTAGAAGATCTCCGCAATGCGCATGAAATCAGCTTAGCAAAGGAGTCTTGAAGAATCGAATAGCATGGGGATAGGACGCAGGGTTTCAGAACTACCGGGTCGGACAGGGAACGATCCCTGCCCGACCGTTTTTGGGTTCTTAGCTCGCCTTTTTTTCCTTTGCTTCCTCTTTCTTCTCCTTGAACTCCTCTCGTTTCTCCTTCCTTTTCTCTTTCATTTCCTCTATCTTTTCTTTTCTCTTCTCTTTCATTTCCTGTCGCTTTTCCTTCCTCTTTTCCTTTCGCTCCTCCCTTTTTTCCTTCCTCTTCTCCTTCATCTCTTCCCGTTTTTCCTTGATCTTCTCCTTTAATTCCTCCTTTTTTTCCGCCGGCTCCGCTGTGAAGGCTACCGGAGGGAGAGCCAAGGCCGTGCCGATCAGCATGGCGATCAACCAAAGAAACCACTTGCTCCTCATAAGAGTCTCCTTTCGTTGCCCTTAGACGCCGAATTTGGCTTCCTCTTTTGCTGTCCAGCCGCGGGGCATCGGCCGAAGAGGAAGCGTCGTTAATGTCGCTGAACTGGTCGCTTTTTGTCAATCAAAATTTGTAGCTTCTCGGGAGCTTGGCCTCGCACTTTCCGCCGTAGTCGGCGAGGTGAGAGAGGAAGAGGCGCGGTAGCAGGAGAACGTAATCTTGACTCACCGAAGAGGTGTGATAAAGATAAAAGATTGATCGATGAGGCCAGATAAGGAAGCGTTATTGGCTGAGGAGATCAAGATCAGGAAACTCCGACGCCTGGTGGATTTTGCCGCGGCGCTGCTGTGGCAGGCGGATATAACGCTAAGCCAGGCGCAAAAGATCATTGCCGATACAAAAGAAAGAGCCCTGGAGCTTTTCCCCGATAAGGCGGAAACTTTCGATTTGATCTACGGCTCCCGCCTGCGCCGAATCTTGGTCGAGAGATACCACCTGCAATGAGATGTCCAACAAACGTGTTCGTGGTTCGTGTTCGTGAACCGCGGGCATGAGCTAAGAGTAACGATCCATCATGAGCCAAGACTCGATACACATCCGGGGCGCTAAGCAGAACAATCTGAAGAACATCGATCTCGACCTTCCGCTCAATGCCCTCACGGTGGTCACTGGAGTCAGCGGCTCGGGAAAGTCGACGCTCGCGTTTGACATCCTCTATGCTGAAGGTCAGAGGCGCTACGTCGAGAGTTTCTCCGCATACGCGCGCCAATTTCTCGAGCGCATGGACAAGCCCGACGTCGAAACGATCGAGGGAATCCCCCCCACCATCGCCATCGATCAGAGCCGCGCCGTTAAGACTTCCCGATCGACCGTAGGGACGATGACGGAGCTGCATGATCATTTAAAGCTCCTCTTCTCCAAGATCGCAGTCCTTTATTGCAGAGGATGCAGCAGGGTGGTGGAGAAGGACACGCCGCAAACGGTCTTCAAAAAGCTGAGCCCGGAGGGCGCCCCCTTGGTTCTGACTTTTCCATTTGCCGTTCCACCGCTTAGCTGGGAGGAAGTCAAGGCGGGCTTGTTACAAGCCGGCTTTCATCGCCTGCTCCAAGGGCAGAACATCTTGAATCTAGAAGAGGTCCAGGAACCCCCGAAGGGGGAAAGAGATCTTGAGGTGGTGGTGGATCGCTTTACATACCAGGCGGAGGCGAGAAAGAGAATCACGGACTCTCTGGAGCAGGCCTTCCATTTCGGCAAAGGAAAACTTCACCTCTATTTTCCTGGAGAAAATTGGCGGTGTGAGCCTTTCAGTGATCGGCTCCATTGCCCCCATTGCGATATCTCCTACTACGACCCTGTGCCCAATCTTTTTTCCTTCAACAGTCCGTTGGGGGCCTGCGAGACTTGCCGCGGATTTGGCCGGGTGATCGACATCGACATGGATCTGGTCATTCCCGACCCCTCCAAGTCTTTGAGCGAAGGGGCCATTAAACCCTGGGTCACGAAGCCCAGGAGATTCCAGAGGCTCATGGAGTTCTGCGAGCGCAAACGAATTCCCGAAAAAAAACCGTTCATGGAGCTGAGCGAAAAGCAAAAGAAACTCATCCTCGAAGGAGACGGAGAATACAAGGGAGTGCGCGGTTGGTTTCGGCGGCTGGAGCGGAAGAGCTACAGGATGCATGTGCGGGTCTTTCTCTCCCGCTACCGCACCTATCTCCTTTGCCCGCAATGCCAAGGCACACGACTCAAACCCGCAGCCCTCGATTTTCGAATCGAGGGGAAGAACGTTGCTGAGATCAATGCTATGAGCGTGGGCGAAGCCCACGATTTCTTCGAGGAACTGAAGCCGCCCGCGCCGATGGATAAGGTGGCAAGCCTGATTCTCGACGAAATTCGTCGCCGGCTCGGTTATCTTGCGGGAGTGGGTCTGGAATATCTGACGTTGGATCGCCAATCTCGGACTCTCTCCGGAGGAGAGCTTGAGCGAGTCGATCTTACGACCGCCATCGGTTCCTCGCTGGTCAACACCCTTTACGTGCTCGATGAGCCGTCTATCGGCCTTCATCCGCGCGATAGCCACCGTTTAGTGGAGATTCTTCACCGTCTCAGATCCAACAAGAACACGGTTGTCGTCGTCGAACATGATCCTGAGATCATCAAAGAGAGCGACTTTATCATTGACCTTGGCCCTAAAGCCGGCGAGGAGGGCGGCCGCGTTGTTTTTGCCGGACCCTACGAAGATTTGCTTAAGAACCGCGACTCTCTGACTGCGGCCTATCTCACGCAGCGTAAAGCGATCCCGTTTCCCTCGAGCCACCGCCGTCCGATTGCGCGGCGGACCATCAAAGTCTTCGGCGCGAAGGCGAACAATCTCAAGAGTATCGATGTGG
>VBLN01000142.1 GCA_005878685.1 Deltaproteobacteria bacterium
TCCACCCCTATCCGGTGACTCCATACCACTCCGACTATCTCCAACACTCAGACCTCATCGAATCGGCGAAGAAGCGGTATGAGCCGCCGTCGAGCCAGAGCACGGCCCGTCTCGCCTTCAAAGTTCTGGCGAAAGGGAGGTTGGCGCAGACGCTCGCGGGCTCCTCCGCGCGGGGAAGCGAGAAAGATTGGGTGGCGACGATCGAGGAGATCGACGACGACAAGCTCCTCTCTTCGTCCTGGATGAGCCATGCGTGGCTCGGGCCTCCGTGGATTAAGGAAGGCTGGTTCTCTTCCTATCGCCTTCTCGCTGAAACGCTTCGCGATCAAACCGAGAGACGGGCAGCTGAGGCAATCTACCAGCGTCTCGTCGCAGGAAGCTACGAGGGAGAAGTTGAGCATCTCAATCTTGAGCGCAAGCTAGTTTCCACTCTCGTCGCTGGCTGCGAGCGAATGGTCGTCGGATACACGGTGAGACGCGAATACTTTAATGGCTCGGATTACTCCGAAGGACTTGAGAACATCGCCTACGATTCCCAAGCCGGCTTGAACTCGCCGATTTTCTTGAGGACGGTCAAGCTGAAAGATTTTCTTTGGAACGGCTGGCTAAGGCTTGGTGTCGCGGGGAAGGTGGGAGCCGCGTGGAATCCCGTGGGTGGCTTTGGCGACGCGGCCGGCCGGATAATATGGGCCGCCGTTGGCGACCCAGCGCAACTTCCCCATCCGTACAACTCCGAATGGATCGCCAATCGCGTCACGACGACACCAGTTGCACTTGAGCCGCCTCCAGCGGGCACGGTGGAAGTTCCGGTGACGGCGCTCAACCCCGAGCCAGGGACCGGGATGCTCCGCCCTGCAGGCGAGGGCAAGACGGCGAAAGCGAGAATTCTCTATCGCGTCCTACTCTCGTCCTTCCACGACGGTACCTCGATGGGTGTGGCTGACATTCTCTACGCTTACGCTTTCGCCTACCGTTGGGGGGTAAAGTCGCCTCGCTCCGGCGCCGATTATGATCCTCTCGTTGACACGTCAACCACGCTCCTTAGGGAGTGGCTCGTGGGAATCCGACCGCTCCAAACCGAGCAGGAGACAAAGCCAAGCAGTGAAACGAAGTATGTCTTTCAAGTGCAGCCGATCGAGGTGTACTTGAAGCGAAGGCTGGCCGATTTTACGCAGATGGCCGCCGTGGCTCCGCCGTGGAGTACTCTCCCCTGGCACGTGATCGCGCTCATGGAGGAGGCGGTAAAGCGCCATCTCGCCGCGTTCTCGCAAGACGAGGCCAAACGGCGCCGTCTGCCATGGCTTGATCTGGTCCGGAATGAGTGGCTGAATAGGCGTCTCGCCTCGCTGGTCGAGCAGTTCAGGCGTGAAGGCTATGTTCCACCCGCTCTTCAAAATCTCGTCACGCCCGCTGAGGCCAGGACGCGCTGGGCTGCGCTCCAAGAGTTTCACAGGATCCATCGCCACTTCCTCGTCACCAACGGTCCGTATCGCCTGCAGAGATGGTCGGCAAACTCCGTGACGCTTCAAGCTTTCCGTCATGTTACGTACCCGCTCGGGCTTGGTCTCTTCGACCACTATAGTATTCCAAGACGCGCATACATCACGGGAGTCCAGCTGAACGGAAATCGGCTCGAAGTTCGGGGCGATGTCGAAAAGATCCAGCGATTCCAGCGCACCTACACAGTCGTGCGGGAACCGCTGACGGGCCCAATGTCTAAGACCGATCCCGATGACCTCCCCGTGTGTGCGTACGTTGTGGTGAACCAAGAAGGTGTCATCGCTGATTTCGGCAAAGCGCCCTACTCCGATGCCGGTACGTTCACCCTCGAACTCAACCGGCCACTCAAGCCGGGCCTCTACACTATCATCATGGGACTCTTTGTCGGCGGGAATCAAATGAACCCGGATCTTAAATCAATTCAGTATCGGGTCGAAGGCGCGGCTTGAGTTACGCTTGACTCGTCCGGTGTTTTAGTGCACTTATGCGCCCGTGGACACATTTCTGATCCACCTCCTCAACGCTCTGCTCTACGCGTCGGTTCTCTTTCTCATTGCTGGCGGGCTGAGCCTCATCTATGGCGTGATGAGAATCGTCAACTTGGCGCACGGCAACGTCTACGCGGTCGGAGCCTACGCAACGGCCTGGTCGGTGGGTCGCGTGCTGGGCGGCGGTCAGCCGTCTCCGGCGCTCTATCTCCTTCTCCCGGTCGGCGCCGTGGCAGCCGCCGCGCTCGGCGCGGTCATCGAGCCGACTCTGCTCCGGCCTCTCTATAAGCGCGCAGAGGAGTATCAGCTCCTAATTACCTTCGGGCTGCTGTTAATCCTCGAGGACTTGCTGCGCTTCATCTGGGGGCCGTATCCGCTCTCGGCTAGCAGCCTCTTCGAGGCGCTCGGGAGTCTTACCATCGGCGAGTCCGTCTATCCCTCCTACAACCTGGTGGTCATCGTGGTGGGAGCTATTGCCGCCGCGGCCCTCTGGGCGTTCATCTACAAGACTAAGTTCGGGGTTATCCTGCGCGCGACTTCTCAGAACATGCGGATGGCCTCGGCGCTCGGCGTGAACGTCAAACGGATCTACCTGCAGGCCTTCACGCTAGGTTGTTTTATGGCTGGGCTGGGCGGCGCCATCATCGTTCCCCAGCAAGGCGCTGTGCTGGGCATGGGCGTGGACGCCCTCATCTTGGCGTTCGTCGTCGTGGTCATCGGCGGGCTCGGGAGTCTCGAGGGCGCGCTCCTGGGGGCTCTCATGGTCGGCGTCGTCCGCGAGTTCGGCATCGCCTTTTTCCCGGAGGTCGAGTTGGCCGTCCTCTATTTCATGGCAGCTGTCGTCCTTCTGATTCGGCCTGCCGGGCTGTTCGGCCACGTATGAGCTCGATTCCAGCCTCGCCCAAACGGGCTCTGCTCTCCGCGATTCCGATCGCCGTCATCCTGTTTTTCCTCCCGCTACTGGTCGCGCCCTACCAGGTCACGCTACTTGCGTACGGTCTGATCTTCGCGATCGCCGCCCTCGGCTTCAACCTTCTCCTGGGCTACACGGGCCTTCTCTCGTTCGGTCACTCCGCCTACTTCGGCTTGGGTGCCTACGCCGTGGCCTTTATCGTGAAGTATCTGGAGATCACCTCCATGGAAGTCTTCCTGCTCGGCGGTGTCCTCGCTTCGGCGGCGGTCGCCGCCCTGTTCGGCTTCCTCTGCGTCCGCTACACGCGGATCTTCTTCGGTATTCTCACATTGGCCCTGTCACAAGTGCTCTGGAGCCTGGCCTTCAAGTTCTACTGGGTAACCGGCGGAACCGACGGGTTGAGGGTGCCGACGCCGTCGCTCATGGGAGTCCGGAACCCCGCGGGGGAAGATAAAATGATCTTTCTTGCCCACCGCTACTACTACTACGTGCTGGTCATCTTCCTCGTCGGCGCATCGGTGATGTGGGTGATCGTCCACTCCCCGTTCGGGAAGGCGCTTCAGGCCATCCGCGACAATGAGACACGCGCGGAGTTCGTCGGGGTCCAGGTCTGGCGCTATCGATGGGTCGCCTTCCTGGTCTCGGGGATCTACACGGGACTGGCCGGAACCCTCTGGGTACCACTGAACGGCCTCACGACCCCTGATATTCTCCACTGGACCTTCTCTGGCAAGATCGTCTTTTTCACGGTCCTCGGCGGTTTCCAAACGTTCACAGGTCCGATCATCGGTGGGGTGGTCTACAACTACCTCGAGACCTACGCCGTCGGACACACCGTCTACTGGCAGATGGTGCTCGGCGTTGTGCTGGTGCTGCTGGTGCTCGTCCTGCCGGCGGGGATCGCGGGGACGGCGAATCGGCTAATCCTAAAGCTGAGACGAGAGGCCTGAGATGTCTCTGCTCGAGACCAAGAGCCTCACCAAATATTTCGGCGACACACACGCGGTCGACCATGTTGACTTTTCGGTCGCGCAGGGCGAACTGCTCGCCTTGATCGGCTCAAATGGAGCCGGGAAGACGACCCTCGTGAACCTGATCAGCGGCCTGCTCCGTCCCGACTCGGGGACGATCCTCTTTCAGGGAGCCGACGTCACTGTCATGTCAGTGCATGACAGGATCAGGGCAGGAATCGCCAGGAGCTTTCAGCTCGTCACTGTGTTCGATCAGCTTGATATGCTGGACAATGTTTGCCTCGCAATCTTCGCCCGCGACGGGAAGACCCGGCGGCTCCTTTCTCTCGCAAATTCCGACCACGCTGTGAGCGAGGAGGCTCTCGGGGTACTTCGGGAGTTCGGCAAGGCCAACCTGCTCGCCGGCGGGCTGGCCCAAGGGGAACGTAAACTCCTCGACGTGGCCATAGCCTACGCGCTCCGGCCAAAGCTCCTGTTTCTCGACGAGCCAACCAGCGGCGTCAGCACGCGGGAGAAGGCCCCAATCATGGACATTATCACCTCCATCGTGCGCTCCGGAAAGATCACTGCGGTCATTATCGAACACGACATGGATGTCGTGTTCAGATATTCCGACCGTATCGTCGTAATGCACGAAGGCGCGATCCTGGCGGAGGGGACGCCGGACGAGATTCGGCGCAACGAGCAAGTGACAACCACGCTGCTTGGGACAAGGCTGGAGGCTCACGAGCATGCTCGAGCTTGAGCGCATCCATACTTTTCGGGGCACCGCTCACGTTCTCCAGGGGATCTCGTTGGCAGTGAATGCCGGCGAGGCTGTTTGTCTCGTCGGCCGGAATGGCGCGGGGAAGACCACCACCATCGAAAGCATCATGGGTCTCTTGCCGGTCCGCTCCGGGAAGATCATGTTTCAGGGGCAGGAGATCACCGAGCTACCGCCCCATGAGCGGGCCCACCTCGGCATCGGGTATGCCCCCGAGGACGCGGGCATCTTTCCTGACTTGAGCGTTGCGGAAAATTTTCTGATCAGCCAGTGGCTGGCCGGGGCGTCTGGCAAGGCCGGGTCGTCCTCGTCGAGCTCTGAGGTGCAAGACCGGATTCTCGCGGTGTTTCCCGAGGTGCGGATGTTCATGCAGCGGAAAGGTCTGAATCTCAGCGGAGGCCAAAAGAAGATGGTGGCGATCGCGAGAGCGATGGCCCTCTCGCCATCCATCCTCCTCCTAGATGAGCCTTTCGAGGGGCTCGCCCCAGTGGTGGTGAGCCGGTTTATCGAGGCCGTCAAAAAGATAAAGGCAATGGGGATCTCGTTGCTGATCGCGGCGTCCAACTTGACGACGGCGTCGCGCGTCGCTGACAGACTCTATGCGATCGACCGAGGTGAGATCATCTTTCAGGGAGATCCTCGGAGCGCCTTTGCGAACGAAGATGTGATGAAAACCATTCGCGGGTGACAGGCTGGCTCGGTTAGATCCTCATCCTGAGCCGAGCTGGAGCGCTTGCATCCCGATCTCCTGCGGCTGTTGAAAACCTTCCAAATCGATCCCCTTTGGCGTGATGGTGGCGGTCAACCTGCAGACGACGTTTCCCCTCCCTCCAGTGGCGATGGCCGCATTTATCTACTGAGCCGTCCAGCCAAGATCGACGGCCACCTGAGTCCCCGTGATTCCCTTGGCCGCATTGCTGCAGAGAAACGCCACGATCTCCGCGACTTCCTCAGGCTCCAGAAGCCGCTTGATAGCTTGTGGTGCGAGCAACACCTTCTCCATGACCTCGCGCTCTGAGATCCCATGCGTTTTCGCTTGGTCTGTGATCTGTCGCTCCACCAAGGGCGTCCGCACGTAGCCGGGGCACACGGCAACCGCGGTAATGTTGTGTGCCGCGCCCTCGATGGCCAAGACCTTCGTGAGTCCCAGGAGACCGTGCTTCGCAGACACATACGCTGCCTTGTATGGAGAGGCCACGAGGCCATGAGCCGAAGCGATATTGATGATCCGACCAGAGCGCTGGCGCATCATGTGTGCGAACGCGTACTTGCTTAACAGAAAGGCTCCACTCAGCATCACGCCGATGAGAAGATCCCACTTCTCTTCGGGAAAGTCTTGAATCGGCGCCACGTGCTGGATCCCGGCGTTGTTGACCAGAATGTCGAGGCGACCGAACCGGTCAACCGTAGCCTCGATGAGTTGCTTGGCGTCCTCGCGCCGAGAGACGTCCGTTCGCTGGAGCACGGCTTTTCCTCCGATGGCCTCTACCGCACGAACCGCCGCCTGCCCCGCTGGCTCGCTGAGGTCAGCGATGACAACATCCGCGCCCGCCTTGGCCAGAGCTACTGCGATGGCTTTGCCGATCCCGCTGCCCGCGCCTGTGACAACTGCTACACTGCCATCCAAGCTCACGATTTGATTCACCTCCTCCTCAGCTGGTGGTAAAGGGGCGACCCTCCCCAGCCAAGGCCTTCATAACTTTTTTTGGCGAGACTATCCAACCATACACTGATATGTCAACCTGAGATTCAACATCCTACAAGGCGAAAGGTTCTAGGAGTAAATTGATTTCTCCGGCAATCAAAATCCTGTACAGTCAAACCACAGAAAGTGGACTGGTGTTGTGCCCGGTCGGGCTTTTTAGTTATATGTCAGAAAACTGATTAAATGCTCTTTAACGAATTATGAGTTCACTATCTCGCGTCGAAAGAGGTGACTAATGAAACCGATTCGCGCGTCCTTGCTTTCTGTTGTCCTTCTTGGGCTTGCCCTTGCCGTTCCAGCCGTCGCCCAACAAGCGAAGATCGTCAAACAGGACTATCACATAGACGGCGTCGATCCGGGGGTGCGCCTCTTCGTGCGTCAGAAGATGGCCGCGGGCAACACGCGCTTCACCGACGACAACATCGTGCTGTTCATCCACGGCGCGACCGCACCCTCGACCTGCGATTTCGACCTCGGCTTCAAGGACTACTCGTGGGCTGACTGGATGGTGGACAAGGGCTATGTGGTGTACATGTTCGACAAGCGCAACTACGGCTACTCGAGCCGCGAGAAGGCGATGGACGAGCCGGCGGCGAACAACAAGCCGGTGTCGCGCTCCTATCTTGTTATCCGCGACCTCGGCGCGGTGGTGGATCATATCCGCGCGAAGCACAAGGTCAACAAGGTGACGCTGATCGGCTGGTCCTGGGGCGCGATGACGGGGGGCTACTACAGTTCTCTCTCTAGCGAAAAGGTGAGAAAGCTCGTGATGTACGCACCGGCCTATTCATTCCCGCTCCACACCAACCTCGGGCCCGGCTCGGGCCTGCAGAACAAAAGGAAACCATACGAGTTCAATTACGCCCTGGGCGCCTATCGCACCGCGAGCACCGCGCAAAACACCGCGCGCTGGGACGGCGAGATCCCGGTGCAGGACAAATCGCAGTACCGCGACCCGGAAGTGCCCGCCGCGTTCTGGGACGCGTGCATGGCGACCGACCCGACCAGCCAATCGCGCAATCCGCCCGCGCTGCGCGCGCCGAACGGCGTGCTCGAGGACACCTTCATGCAGGAGACCGGGCGACGCATCTGGAACGCCTCTTCGATTTACGTGCCGGTGCTCGTGATCGCGGGCGAGTACGACACCTGGTCCTATCCCGAGGACCGCGAAGGATTGATGCGCGACCTCACCAACGCGCCGGCGAAGAGAAGCGTGCTCATCAAGGACGCAACCCACTTCGTGCTGTTTGAGAAGCCGCGCTTCGAGTTCTTCAACGAAATTCTGAAATTCCTGAAGGAATAGCCATGAGCTGTGGGAAGATTTGGGGTCTGACCTGAGTAATTGACTTATTCTTCTTGCCGATTCGATTGCGCTTGCAACCGCGGTCCGTTGGGAAGGCGTTAGGCGAGAGAGATAGGCGTGAGGGAAGGGGTGCGAGGCAATAGTCGGAACCCGCTGCTCTGTCAATAGCTCAAACGGTTTAGTAAGGTCTAGCCATCATCGTGCGGCGCCAGACGCGCATGCGCGTCTTCAAAAGGCAGAAACCGGACTTCACCCTTCTGGCTTCTTTTTAGCTTCATGACGACGGCTACGAAAGGACGCATTCCGAGCTGGGTAAAGGTGGCATATTCCGTCTTCGTGGCAGTCCTTGTGCCATGCTACTGGGTGACCTACAGCCCGTGGAACTTTCTCTATTTTTGCGACATCGCGCTGCTCGTCACCGCCGTGGCGATCTGGGTCGAAAGCCCGCTTCTCGTCAGCATGCAGGCAGTCGCCATCATGTTGCCGCAGATGCTGTGGGTGGTCGATTTTCTATGTCAGCTGGTTGCGGGCGTTCAGATAACCGGCATGACCGGATATATGCTCGATGCAAACATCCCTCTGTTTCTAAGAGCGCTCTCATTGTTTCATGGCTGGCTACCCTTTTTCTTATTATGTTTACTCTCGCGACTGAGGTACGATCGGCGGGCGTTTGGTAGACAGTCCGTGGTCGCGATCGTCGTCTTACTCGTTTCTTATATTTTCGCTCCGGCCCCGCCGCCGTCTGCCAGTCATCCTAACTGGGCGGTCAACATCAATTATGTGTACGGAATAGATGACAAGCATGCCCAGACCCTGATGGCGCCTTGGCTTTGGGTAGTGGGCTTGATGGCTGTCACTTTGATTGTATTTTACGTGCCAACCCACTTCGTGCTGCGCCGTTTCTTTGCAGCGCCCTCAAGCTCAGGACGGTGAATCGAGTGCAATGAGCGTGTGAATCGCTCAAAACGTTCAAGCCGTTCAGGGCAGCTGGCGCTGCTTCTTCTCGCCGATTTTCCTGTTGTGGAACACTTCCCGTTTCCGGAATTCGGAAAGATGAAAGCTGGATTTTCGAAATGCAATCTACGCGAGTTTGTTGCCTTCTCCGGAATTTCAGCTTTCCGTTTTCATCTTTCAGCTTTTGAAGCGAGTCTTTTTCAGCGGCCTGTTAGTCCAAGCTCATTGGCCACCGCTTGCTCGATGACGATGCCCTTGAAGAAGCCCGGGTTGTTGCGCGTGTGCAGGCGCGCGGCGTTGGTGAACGTGAACTCCCGGAAATCCTGCTCCGTCAGGAAGCCCTTGTCCACCATCTCAAACGCTTCAGGAATCACCTCTCTGAAATCGGGCACGTCGAAATGCGTGAAGTCGGAGCTGAAGACCGGCCGAAGCCGGACACCCATGCGCGGATCGAAGGCCCACATCGTCGCCCGGTCGTCCGCCTCGCAGCCAAAGTAGAAGTTGCCGGAGAAGATTGCCCGGACATCCTCTTTTGAGTTGATTCCTGCTGCTTCAAAATCATCCGAGACATGCTCGGGCCGACCGAGCTCTTCAAGGCTGCACTCCGGGCGGAATGCGTCCAGGTTGTTCATGATCGCGTCGGCGTTGGCTTTCAGTCTTTGATCGCCATAGCGGTCGATAAGCCGATGCATCTCGGCGACCTTGGTTGCGCTCGGGTACTGCAGCCCGGCGCGGCGGCGCTTCTCCCAATGTTCGATCAAGTCGGCGCACATCTGACAGGCCCAGCTCACTCCGCCTTCCATGAAGCCAAAATTGAGACTTGGGTAGCGGCGCACGACACCACCCAGGAAAACGCCGCGCGCGAAGGCGTGGTTCGCTTCGGCGAAGTGGCCGACGTGGTTGTAGGTGAAGTTGCTGATGGAGGCGCGATCCGACCAGCGGACGCTGCCTGAGTGTTGGGTCACGGCCACGCCGAGGTCAACG
>VBLN01000143.1:0-1441 GCA_005878685.1 Deltaproteobacteria bacterium
CAGCTTAGTTCCTTTTCTTCCGGTTCCTTGGCCGTATTATTCTCTTGCTGTTTCCCGATCGGGCCTTTTATGAAAATACCTAGGCTGCCAAGCCGTCGTCTCCATAAATTCCGCCGCCCGATAGAGCGCCACTCCTCTGTCTCTGCTTTCGCGAGCAGGAGTTTCTTTTCTGTGAGTTCGGATTCTAGTCTTTCCGACTCTGATGACATCCGATCTTTATCCCTTCTGAGCTGGGTCATTTCCTCTACAAGGGCGCCCATTTCAGACTTGAGCATCTCTAGCTGGGCCTCGTGGTTGATCAAAAGCCCTTCCTTCTCTCTCAACTGACTCTCCAAGTCGTAAACCTTCGCACCTAATCTTTCTTCCAGTTCCCTGATGGCAGAATCCTTTGCCTGCAGCATCTCCTCGCTCTTACTGAGCTCTTCTAATGACGCCTGCTCGTTCACAGCGTTCATCTCTGTCATCAAATTGATAAGAACCTCTACCTCGGAACAGAAGTCCTCTAAATGCAACCTAGGCGTTTCCAATGGTTCCTCTTCCTTGTCCATCTATGTGAACCCAAAAATCAGCAGTCGAAGAAGGCCTATACTGTTCGACTTTATGAACCCCTCGTGTCGTCTTGTCCGTGCTATCGACAAGTTGGTACGCGGTAGAATCTCCAAAAAACAACGTGGTTGTGCTCCAAAGGACTTGGTATTCTTGAGGCAAGGATTATGCCAAAGCGTGGTGAAGTGTAACTCTATGAAAATTAACTATATTACGAGCTGCTTTATACCTTCGGGACTTGCGGAGTGGGGACCGATGACAATATTGACACACGCAACGACAACAGCCGCCATCTATTTGAAACAATGAGTAAACGGAGCACGCGCCTCCAAAGGAGCGAGAGATTCGTCGGTCTGCTATTTCCCTGGCTGCCAATGCATCAATCAGCTAATAGTCCGAGGCAAACGAGTGATCACTCCAGGGATTTATCCTGGATACGCCAAGATTCGAGACCTATTCCTCCACGGAAAAGGCAGAAGGGGTTGACGGACGTATTGATGGTGGCAAAATGTTTTTGCGACCATGGATCAAACTAGTCTGAAGACGGCAATGCTTTTGTCCCTCTCAGTTGGGCTTTCCGCATGTGCGGCTCAGAGGCCGGTGCTTCATTCAAATGAGCATTTGATGCAGGCAGGATCCACTGTGGCCGAGCGGGACATTGACGAATGTATGCGGCGGACCGAAGGGTATGTGTCGAGCGAGCCCGGACAAAATGTGGGAGAGAGTGCAGCCACTGATACCGTGACTAGCGCTGCTGGTGGTGCTGCGGGAGGTGGTGTCGGGGGTGCAGTGATCGGCCAGGCTGGTCGAGGTGCTGCAGCAGGTGCAGCAGGCGGTGCCGCTGCGAGTCTAACCTCTAGTCTTTTGCGAGGACTTTTCGCACCTCGGCAACCAA
>VBLN01000143.1:1562-2248 GCA_005878685.1 Deltaproteobacteria bacterium
TTTCGGGAATTCTCGAAAGGTGGAAGTGTCCACGGATCACGAATATCCTGCAGGGAGCGAACTTGGAGAATTTCGTTCGGAGTCACTGCACTTACGGCCAGTCAGAACCATTCTGATACCGCGTCCAATTCGACCCTTGAAAGGCATCTATGAAGGCATCCACAAAAACTCGTACGCGTTGTTGAGGTATAACAACACGCAGAACCTTCACCTGCGAGCCCTGTCTCATTTGACGAACATTGTTGAAACCAGCGTCCCTGGTGAAACAGAGATCATAACTTTGCGCGACTTGGCGATACAAAGTGCCATTATCAATGCCCTTTAAGCGCAAACGATTTACGGACTCGACTTGATGGCCGAGCTGTTGTAGGGCGGTCAGCAATGACTCCGGTAAATTCTCGTCTAGGAGGATTTTCACCTGGCGGAGAGTAGATCCGAGTGGGCTAACTCTTCAAGCGTACCGCGAATAGCTTCTTCCGTAAGACTCGGATACTCTCTACTGATTTCCGCAATCGTCATGCCCGAAGCAAGCCACTCAAGAAGTAACGCCACAGCGACGCGCGTGTCGCGGACTCTGGGCTTCCCTCCTAAATGGTCGGGATCTGAAACTATCCACGTCATAGCTATCTCCGTTGGTTGTTAATGTATCACAAGACAAAATGCTCTTGCTAGCCTCCGAATGAACC
>VBLN01000143.1:2292-9734 GCA_005878685.1 Deltaproteobacteria bacterium
GAACACGATCACGAATCACGAGCACGTCCTTCTTCATCAACCCTGACCCGCTAACTGCTCCTACTTTTATCGACGATATGGAGGGCAACAAACGGAACCAGATTGAACAGGAGAATCCCTATCTTGTAAATCGACATGCCGGCGTAATGAAGCAGGTCAAACTGCTCAACCGAAATATGAAACCATCTGCTATGAAACAGATACATCCAGTCATGCGCCAGCATGAAGAACAGAAACCACACCACAAGGATTCCATAGTTGAGCAGCGCACACCATAGCAGCGCTCTGCGTACACTCTCGAAACTCATGACTCCATCCCCTGATCGGCAAATCTTAGAGCTATTGTCAGTCTACTTGGGCCTGTGTCCATTCGGGGTCCCGGGCGTGCTTTTCGGCGGGTGGTCGAATTTAACTCAAAAACCGCGTAAAAAAGTAGCCTGTCACTTTTTCGCTGCACGCATTCTCCCAATTGCGCAAACGTGAAAAATTCGGGTTATGCCGCGAGCGCGAACTTCTTTTGCTCCAGAGCCGCAATCAACGCCTGGGCGTCCGTCCTCGTTAATCGAACGAGCGGCGGCCGTACGGCCGCCCAAGCCGGGTCGTTGCGGAAGTGAGCCAAGATTTGCTTGAGCGCCGGGATCATGGGGTAGGCCTCGATGATCTTGCGCAGCTTGGTGATCTCGTCTTGAAGTCGGTCGGCCTCGGGGGTTCGCCACCGGTCGTAGAGGTCGCGCACCGCCATTCCATTGACATTGGCGGTCGCCGTAATGCAGCCCATGCCTCCCGCGCGTAGCGCCGACAGCAGAAAAACCTCTGATCCGGGGAAGACATCGAAGCCGGGGAAACGCTTGAGAATGGCCTCCGTGTTCTTCCAGTTACCCGAGCTGTCTTTGAGGCCGATCACCACCGACGGGTATTCCTTGATCAAGCGCTCCATCAAGTCGAGGCTGTAACCGACCACGGCGACAGGCGGAATGTGATAGAGGTAGATGCGCAGACGCGTATCCCCCACGCGTTCGATGACTTCCGCGACATGTGCGAAAAGTCCATCGTCGCTCACCGGCTTGTAGTAGAACGGCGGCAGCATCAGCACGCCGCCGCAGCCGTTGCGCACGGCGTGAGCGGTCAGGCGCATCGTGTCGGTTAGCGCGCAACAGCCGGTGCCGGGCATCAGCAGCTCCGGGCGAATGCCGCCGGCGATCAATGCATCGAGCAGATCCATGCGCTCTTCCGCCGAGAGCGAGTTGGCCTCGCTGGTCGTGCCAAAGACTGCCAGCCCCGCGATGCCTTGCTCGAGCAACCAGAGGCAATGCGCGACAAAGCGCTCGCGGTCGGGCGCCAGATCCTTTTTAAACGGCGTGAGCACCGGAGCAAGCACGCCGGCGAAAGGCTTGACAGTTTTCATCGATGGCTCCTTCCAATGATCATATTAGACATCATATTGCTTTTGTCGTCCGAGTCCAAATCTCTTCGTGAAAAAGACTACGAGCCAGGCAGTTGGAAATAGACCGACTTTTGGCCCACACGACCCGATGCTCTCTTGTCATTTCCGCGTTCCGACAATTGTCGAAACGTGGAAGTATCGCGATCCACGAGCACAATCACTGTGGCCGGCTGGTAAATGCCCGATCGTAGCATGTCAAGGATAAAAAACTGACCCTAAGTTTCGTTATTCACACTAACGGACGATAGAGATGAGTTTTTCCACGATTCGATAACTGTCTCTACGGGCACCCGCCCGACCGTTTTTCGAACGAGCGCCTGGCTTAGGGTCACTACCTTCCCCGCTTTGACCAGAGAAGGTCTAGGCAGTCCAGCCTTTCTCTGCCCTTCAGAACTCAGTTGATAATCCGTCGGCTGAGATTCTGTTGGGATTTGTGAAGTGATCGCTAAAAGGATGGCGTCAGAAGAAGAATCATTGAAGTCTTTCGAGCTTACAACAAGCGCGGGACGCTGCTTTTGGGTGGTTAGATCCGTGAATGGGAAGGGAACGAGGACCACATCGCCACGGTTAAAGCTCATCGTAGACTTGATCCTCGGGATTGTCCCAGAAGCTGAAGGATGACTCGGCGAGCCTTGCCCACAACAAATCTTCGGGCGCTACATTAAGTGCCTTGGGAAGGAGGCGGAGAAGTTCCTTTTGCTCGTTTTTTGAAAGGCGCTTAATATCCTCGAAGATTTTGTCGACCCTCTTTGCCATGGCTCCTCCTCATAACGCGCTATTTTATTCCCCGGGGCTTAAAACGCAAGTTGACTCTATCGGGTTCTTTCTCACGAACACGATTGACGAGCACGATCACGGCTTTGTGTTTCCGCTTTCATCTTTCCGTTTTCATCTTTGTCTTTCGCCACGATCACGGCTCTCTCGATGAGATCCAGTTGGCGCAGAACCATAGTTTTGGAATTCAAGATTCAACGGGCTGTTGCCCGAACGTTGCTAGAATCACGGAAGTAGAATCATTTGAGCTAGGTCAAGCCATTTGAACCCATGTCGCTTGCTGCAAGGCAAAAGAATCAAGGATTCCAAAACCCAAGGTGGCGTTAGTCCTAGCAGCCACAGCCGCTCTCGGCTTTGGCCAGCCACGAGCGATCAACAGCTGGAGGTTTTGCACGACGGCAATCAAGTAGTCCTGAATCTGCACCCGCCACTGTCCACGCCAGCGCGCCCGTTTGAAACCGAATCGTTTCGCTTGGGCAAAGGAGCATTCCATAAAATGCTGGCGGATTCTTATGTCTCTTTTTGCCGGTCGGCTCTGTGCCTGGGCCCGCAAGTTGTCCAAGATCTCCTGGCGCTCGTGTCGCTTGAGCGTGCGCCCCGCACTCTGAGAGCGCGTGCATTGGATACGTAAAGGACACTGCCGACAAACCCCGCGGGCTGTCACATACTCGAAAGCCTTGCGCGTGTTCCAATATTTGCGCCGCCTGAGAGTCTGCCCCGCCGGACAAGTATAAGTGTCGGTTTGGGGACTATAGACGAACAAACTCTCAGGAAAAATCTCGCGGCGCCGCTCCTGTTTGTCCTGGGTCTGTTTTAAAACCGGAATGTGAGCGGCAATTCCACGGTCGTAGCATTCTAGAAAATTGGCTGTGGTCCCGTACTTGCTGTCGGCTACCACCACCTCGGCGCTTCTTTGGGTATGAGCCAGATGATCCTGAAGCAAACCTCCTAAACGGTGCGCCTCGTTCTCATCTCCAGGACCGATTACGGTTGCGGTAATAACCCCATACGCTGCGTCGATGCCGCGATGCGTTTGATAGTACAACTTGGGTTTTCCTTGGCCCTTACGGACCACCGAGGCATCAGGATCGGTGCTGGAGGTAAAGCGCTGGTTGACCATGTTCTGACGAGGAGTACTAGCCGGTGGATCGTCTTTGGGTTGTTCTTTTTCCTTCTGTTCTCGCTCCTCCAAACGGGCCTCAAGCTCTCGGTACGCAGGATTCAGATATCGTTTGAGCCCCTGCATATCGAGCACCGAATTACACGAAGCATCGGCTTCAACGAGGCTTGAATCGCAAAACAGTTTTCTCCCGTCCACTAATCCGCTCTGCACACACTGCCAGACAATCCGCTCGAAAAAACTCCGAAACAGCTCTACTCCCCAACGCCTCCTCGCTTTGCTTAAGACGCTGTGATCGGGAATCTCTGAGTCCAGCTCCAATCCCAAAAACCACAGCCAGTCTAACCTCTCTGGTAACGTTGCCATCAACTCCCGTTCGCTACGCACGTTGTAGAGCACCAAAAGCAGCATTAACTTTAGGATCATGGGCGGGGGAACCGACACGTTGCCATTGTAGCCGTAGCTCTCTTTGACCTCGCCATACACAAAGTCAAACTCCACCAGCCGCGCTACCTTCCGCAGCACGTGATCGCTACGTACCCGCTTGTCTAGATTGATGCCTGTGTAAAACAGTGAAGACTGTGGCGTATTCTCTCGACCCATCATGGGTTGGCCCCCTCGCAGTGAAATCAACCAAGGGCATTATACAGATGGGCACCTCTTAACGCACCAAAAAAGTCGATTTGGGCAACAGCCCGTTGTATCTTGCTATTCGGTAGCTGTTTTGATAATTCGGATGGGTCATGGCTCGTCCTCTCAGAGTGGAATTTGACGGTGCGATTTACCATGTGACCTCCCGGGGTAACGCCCGAGAAGACATCTTCGATGACGATGGGGATCGCAAAATGTTCTTGGAGGTCCTGGGCAAGGTGGTTAACCGTTTTAACTGGCTGTGCCACGCCTACTGTCTGATGGACAACCACTATCACATGGTGATCGAAACACCACAGGCTAACCTCTCTAAGGGAATGCGCCAGCTCAACGGCCTCTACACCCAAGTCT
Source organism: Deltaproteobacteria bacterium (assembly GCA_005878685.1). Classification (GTDB taxonomy): domain Bacteria; phylum Desulfobacterota; class Binatia; order UBA9968; family UBA9968; genus DP-36. The sequence continues at coordinate 6,633 of VBLN01000143.1, forward strand.
ATAATCGACGCCACCGAACTGTGGGGCATCTGTTTCAGGGCCGCTATAAAGCCGTCTTGATACAGAAAGAGAGCCACCTTCTGGAAGTCTGTCGCTACGTGGTGCTAAACCCGGTCAGAGCCAAGGCCACACGGAGAGTCGAGCAATGGAAGTGGAGCAGCTACGGGGGTACGGCTGGACTGGGAAAAAGCCCGCCTTGGCTGGCCGTTGATTGGGTGTTGAGCCAGTTTGGCAAGAGAAGATACCCAGCTGCTAGACACTACCGTCGATTTGTCAGGGAAGGAATCGATAGGCCCTCGATCTGGGAGGGAGTTCAAGCGCAGGTGTTGTTGGGAGAAGAGGAGTTTGTAGAGAAGCTCAAGAGTTATGTTAAGGGCTACCGGGAAATTGCCGAGATTCCTCGAACCCAAAGGTATTTAAGCAGGCCTAAACTAAAGACTCTGTTTGAAGGGAAGCTAACCAAGGCCAAGCGTGACGCGCGGATTGTCCGAGCGGTACATCGTCACGGGTACAGCCAGAGAGAGGTTGCGGATTTTCTGGACCTGCACTACGCTACGGTCAGCCGGTTGGCAAACCGGCCTTGATACAAGAAACAAGACCTGACCCTCTATAGGGCTTTCGCACCGCGTGGCGCTGTCCAATGACCGCATTCTCTCAATCCACAATGGCCAGATCACTCTCAGCTACCGGGATCGCAAAGATGGGGATAGAAAAAAGACGATCACCCTTGACGCCCAGGAATTTATTCGCCGCTTTCTCCTCCATGTTTTACCCGAAGGCTTCATGCGTATCCGTCACTTTGGCTTTTTGGCCAACCGCTCCAAAAAACAGGCGTTGGCTCAATGCCGCAAACTTCTGAAACTTGATCCGGCTTCACATTTAAGCCCGAAGCAATCGGCCAAAGACTTGCTGCTAGAAATCACCGGCATCGATCTTTCTCGATGCCCGTATTGCCAGAAGGGAACCATGATCCTCGTTGGTGATCTGCCCCCTCTCTCAAGCTCATCCCGATGGGATTCCTCATGACAAAAACTCAACCGCTCTTATGCCCGGTTAACGCTCAACCGTCCGTCTTCGCGGGGATGTGTCTGCCTACCCAAAAAAGTCACCCCGAATCCCCATCGGACCGTCTCTATCACAGAGAAAATCTCGAAACCGACCTCAACCTCGTAGCCCTGCGGATTTTTAAGTCTGAATGACGATCTATTGTCAGCCATATTGATACTATCCTGATCAGCTTTTACCGAACACGCAGAGAAGCAAAAACTCTTGACAAGTTGCTATTACGGCAGGAGAATCTGGCAACTCCAACAGTTCTGCAAATAGTACTATGCTGGTCAACATACTCAAATAGTTGGGCGCCAAATGAGGGCCAGCTCGGGTGCTAAGCTCGTCAAGCGCCGAGGTATACGTGCCGACTATGGCCGCTGCTTGCCTTTAGGGCGGGAAATATGAATGCAGGATGGAGAACTCTGGGCGCCTCGGTTATCGCCGGTCTCTTTGCTCTGGCTGTATCCGCGCACGTGTGGCCGCAAAGCTCGGCCGATGGCGATGACTTTCAGGTGACATTGCTTGGCACCGGCAGCCCGCCGCCGGTGATGAATCGCTTCGGACCCGGCGTGCTGGTACAGGTCGGCGGCCAGACGCTGCTGATCGATTGCGGGCGCGGCCTTACTCAACGCTTGTTTCAATTGGGCGTTAAGCTCGGAACAGCCAACAAGCTCTTCATCACGCACCTTCATTCCGATCATATCGTCGGCATCCCCGATCTTTGGCTCACCGGCTGGCTGGAAACGCCTTTTGCCCAGCGCAAGGGGGCATTTCAGGTCTTCGGGCCGGCCGGCACCAGGAACATGATGGAAAGCCTGGAGAAGGCCTACGAGTGGGACATCAGAACCCGTATCGCCGATCAGAAGCTCGCCAAGGAGAACATCGCGGTTGGCGTCACCGAAATCAAGGAAGGCATCGTCTACGACCGCGATGGCGTGAAAGTCACTGCCTTCGAAGTCGATCGGTCGTCTTGTCGGGCGATACCCGGCTCAGCGAGAACCTTATCCGGTATGCGACCGGCGCCGATCTCCTGATCCATTCGGTCGCCGCGGTCCGTGCGGAGTTGCTCGCCTCACCCGTGTTTCAGGCCATTCTTGCTCATCACACCAAACCGGAGGAAGCGGGAGTCGTATTCACCCGGACCAAGCCAAAGCTTGCCGTGTTTTCCCATATCACTCTGCTCGGTACAGCGCAGGTGCCGGCAGTGACCGAGCAGGAAGTCTTCGAGCTTACGCGCAAGAACTACAGCGGCCCGCTGCTGGTGGGCGAAGACTTGATGGTCTTCCGCGTGGGACGTCAAGGCGTGAGCGTCAAGAAGTAGCTCGTGGCCCTCAATGAGCTCGGCGCCCAACCCGGCGCTCCAGCGGACGCGCCGAAAGCGGCGCGCCGCTGAAGACAACCGTTAACCGCGTAATCGAATTGATTTCTCCTTCCATCGAATGATGTGCAGTTAGGTGTGTCGTGTAACGGCTCGCGCCAGGGGCCGGTTTGACAGCGTGCGGGCAAAAAGCTTTAATCTTCATAGATCGCAGCACGCGGTTTCCGATAAAGGAGGTTCTCATGCGAAACCAAATGATCTTTATAGTGATAGGGGCAATTTTGTTCGTGCCCATGTCGGCGATGGGCGAGGGGCCTGCAAAGCCTGCCGCTTCCTTTCATGAGGAGATCAGCCAAGCCTGGGACCAACTGGGTCGCCAGCTCGGCCAGATAGGGGACCGCTGGCGCGAGCACTTTGCTTCAGGTGAAACGCGCGAGGAGCGGCCCTTGATCAGCTTCATGCTGCGCCATCGCGACCAGCTCGGCCTTTCTTCGGAGCAAGTTCAAGGACTGGAACGGCTAAGGAATGACTTTCAGCGCGAGGTCATCAAGTCGGAAGCCGACCTTCGGATTGCGGAGATGGATCTTTCCAATCTTCTGAACGCCGATCCTGTGGATCTGCAAAAAGTGGAGACAAAGCTTCGTGAGGCGGAGCGGCTCAAAGCCGATCTTCGCTTTGGCCGGATTCGAACGATCGAGAAGGGCAAGGCGCTCTTGAGCAAGGAGCAGCGCACC
>VBLN01000144.1:0-463 GCA_005878685.1 Deltaproteobacteria bacterium
TGACATCGAGTTCTATATATGGGCCGGCCTTTTTGTTCCCGCCGGCACGCCCGCGCCACTGGTCAAGACGCTGCGTGACACGGTCCGACAAACGGTTAACTCTCCCGACTTCAAGGCGGCCATGGAGAAAATTGAGACGCCGATCGCTTATCTCGACGCGCCGGAATTCCAGAAATTTTGGGAGAAAGACGCGAAGATGCTTGCCGCCGCCATCAAGCGCATAGGAAAGGTCGAGATCCAAGAGGTCAAATAGAGCGATGGGTAAAGAGCCAGTTTTGAAAGTTATTGGGAAAGCCGAGCCGCGACTGGACGGCGAGGAAAAGGTTACCGGAAAGGCCCTCTATACCATAGACGTCGATTTGGCAGGGATGGCATATGGGAAAATTCTTCGCAGTCCGTTCCCTCATGCGACACTGGTCAAGATCGATGCGCGCAAAGCCGAAAGAGTTCCTGGCGTGATAGC
>VBLN01000144.1:539-3585 GCA_005878685.1 Deltaproteobacteria bacterium
GTACGCGGGCGATCCCGTAGCCGCCGTAGTTGCGGAGGATGAGCTGACAGCCGAAGAGGCGATATCTCTCATAGAGGCCGAGTATGAAGAGCTACCAGCGGCGACAAACCTCGATGAGGCCCTGGCACCTAATAGCCCTCTCATTCACGAGGCCCCCTCCGCGGGTGGAGAAATGTACGGTTACCGCTACGAGGCGCCCAAGGAATTTAGCGGAACCAATCTCTGCTATCGATTTAGCTATACTAAGGGTGATGTCGCCGAGGGGTTCAAAAAATCCGATTATGTCTTTGAGCATACCTTCACCTTTCCCCGCGTGCAGCACTATTCCATGGAACCCCATGTGACGGTGGCCCATTTCGACAGGGACAAACTCACTCTTTGGGCCGCCACGCAGGAGCCCTTTGCGCTCCGCGAGCATTTGGCGGAAATCTTCGACCTTCCCCTCAACAGGGTTCGAGTGATCGTCCCCTACGTCGGCGGAGGTTATGGCGGGAAACTCGCGGTCAAGATTGAACCGATTGTTGCCGCTCTTTCTTGGAAGACCCACCGTCCAGTCAAAGTCACGCTGTCTGCAGAGGAAAGCTTCAAAACCGTGACACGCCATCCGGCACGCTTCCGCATCAAGACCGGCGTGAGCCACTATGGACGATTGATTGCGAGGGAATGCGAGATTCATATGGATACCGGAGCGTACGCCGATGCCGGACCAAGGGTGACCCAAAAGGCGGGATATCGCGCGCCAGGTCCCTATCGAATCCCAAACCTAAAGACCAACGCCTACACGGTTTATACGAATACTGTACCTGCTGGAGCCTTTCGTGGATTCGGTACTCTGCAAGTCACTTGGGCTTATGAATCTCAGATGGATATCATTGCGAAGAAATTGGGCATGGATGCTTTGCAGTTTCGCCTCAAGAACCTTTTGAAAAAAGGAGAGGAGTATACGCCCGGAGACACGCCCGTGGACTGTGATTTAAAGGAAGGCTTGCGCCGCGTTGCTCGGGCCATCGGTTGGAAGGAAAAAAGGGAGAAGCGCCATAGAGGCAAAGGGTTGAGCTGCTGCCTGAAGGACGGCGGCGGCACCTACAAGGTCTCCTCAGCTACAGTCAAGATGAGCTCGGACGGCAGCGTTGTTTTGCTCACGGGCACAGTGGAGCTTGGGCAAGGCAGCTGTACCGCCCTGAGTCAAGTCGTTGCGGAGGAATTGGGGCTGGCGCTTGAACGAGTCACTGTGGCGCAACTCGATACTGACGTGACCCCTTATGACTCAGCCACCAACGCCAGCAGCTCGATGGTGGTTATGGGACTCTGCGTCCAAAGGGCAGCAAAGGATGTGAAGCGACAGCTCTTTCGTGAAGCGGCCAAGACGCTTAAGAGTAGCTCTAATCGGCTGACTCTTAAAAATAGAAAAATTTACAGTCCTGGCGGTCGTTTCATCTCCCTTGCGGATCTCATGAGTCAACATTTCGGAGCGAAAGGCGGAGAGATCATCGGTCAAGGTACCTATCAAGACAAAAAGAGCAAAAGAGCCGTGTTAGGCTCGCCGACGACTTTCTGGGAAACGAGCTGGGGCGGCGCTGAAGTCGAGGTGGATCCAGATACCGGTGAGGTCAAGCTCTTAAAATACATCTCGATCGCGGATGTGGGCAAAGCTATTCATCCAGCCCAATGCAAGGGCCAGGATGAAGGCGCCGTAATGTTTGCGATCGGCCACACGCTCCTTGAAGAAATGATCTATAAAGATGGGCAACTCCTCAATCCCAACTTGATCGACTACCGGCTGCCGACTCTGCGTCACCTTCCCAATGAGTTCCACACCATTCTCATCGAGAACCATAATGGACCTGGCCCATTCGGATCGAAGGGGATGGGCGAGGGCGGACTGCTCCCGGTGGCGCCAGCGATCGGCAATGCGCTGGACAATGCCGTCGGCGTTAGAGTCTATGACTTGCCTTTAACACCAGAGAAAGTTTGGCGGGCTTTGAAGGAAAGGATGAAAGCGGAAGAATGAAAGCGGAAATTCATGTTTCATCCCTTATCCTTTATTTCAGCCAGCTAAGGAGAGCCGGATCCGGAAATGGAATGTGAAGGCCATACTCGAATAATCCATAGAAAAACGCCCAGGCGATGAAGCTCAATATTAGTGTAATAAGCCACTTTTCCTTGCCGGCAATCTTGAGGTAAAGGATCGTGGTGAGTGGAACGGCGAGGGAGAAACCCACAAGCCATATCACCACGAAATAACCAACAGTCCAAATACAGATGCTGACCGTGCGCTTATAAACCACTCCTTGGGCAAGCTCCGTCCCTACGCCAATCTCTTCGGCCTTGAATCGCGTTCTCCCCGTGAGATCCAGGATCAACTGTACGGCGGCGAGGGTTAGAACCGGAAAGCCGATCGCCCAAGGGAAAAGGCCGGCGCGAAAACCGAAATTCCTGCTCTGCCATAGAGCCATGGCCAAAGCCGCAACGACCAAAAAACTGAACGCCGCTCCCCGTCTGGCACGATTCCGGTCTGCTCTTTTTTCCTCCGTAGCGACAGCGAACGGCAGCGAGCTATTCTGAGATTCTCTTCTCTTTCGCTTCTCCTTAATCATCGGATAGAAAAGACCGAATAGGGTCACCGTAAAGATGATCAAAACTCCAGGGCGCAAGCTCCACGCCAGCCCATAATTATCGGTCGAAAGGAACAGCCGGTTTTCGGCCAAAGGACCAAGCACCAGGCCAAGAAGCACGGGAGGTCGCGGCCATTGGAGCTTCTCCAGGATCCACCCTAGCGCGCCGAAAAAGAGCACAACGATCATATCCTCAAAGGCATTCTTTTCCGCAAAGGCGCCGAGGTAGATGAGGATAAGGATAAAGGGGATGATCAGGCTCCCCCTCACCTGCGTGATTTTCGCCAAAGGCTTGAGAAAGAGAAAACAGACTGCCACCGTAATGATGTTGGAAATAATGATGACCCAAACAAAGGAGAAGGTGAGATCGAGCTTGCCCTTTGGCGGGGGAAGAAGCATGTCCGGTCCAGGCACAATGCCTTGGATGATAA
>VBLN01000144.1:3654-10305 GCA_005878685.1 Deltaproteobacteria bacterium
TTGTTGGCAGCGCCCGGCCCTAGGACTCCCTCCACAGCTCCCTTCCCGAAGCGCTCCTTGTTTGGGGAGCTTTGCACGGCGTGCGCGTATGCAATCCACTGCGTTGTGGCCGCCCCCATTCCAGGAATGATGGCGGTGAAGGTCCCGAGAGCGCTGCAGCGAATCACTAGCCACCAATGGATAAAAGTATCTTTGACCCCTTGCATCACACCCCCAAGCTCCTCGACTTTCTCCTGAGCAATGCTTGTCCCTAAAACCGCCAGCTCAATAGTTTCGGGGATGGCATAGAACCCTATGGTGACCGGCACAAGACCGATTCCATCCCAGAGGAATAACTGACCGAAGGTGTAGCGTTGTATCCCGGATATCGGATCGAGTCCTATGGTAGCAAGCATGAGGCCTATGCCACCGGAGACGATTCCTTTGAGCACGGCCTCTCCACTGAGGGCGGCGACAAAGGTGATTCCCAAGAGCGAAAGCATGAAAAACTCCGGGGAGCCAAAGGTAAGAACCAAGGGTCGAACGATCGGGACTGCGAGGGCGATGCAAACAGCGCCGAAGATAGCGCCTACCAGAGAACTCATCAGCACGGCTCCCAAGGCCCTACCCGCTTCGCCCTTTTTTGCCATCGCATGGCCATCGATGATCGTTGAGGCGGTGGTCGGCTCTCCTGGAACGCCAAAGAGAACAGAAGTAATGTCTCCGGTCGTGGCGGTTACAGCCGTCATGCCCAAAAGAAAAGCAAAGGCTTCGACTGCAGACATTTTAAAAATGAAGGGAAGCATGAGGGCCATGGCGGTAGGTCCGCCCAACCCAGGGAGGATTCCTACGACGAACCCGATGACGAGGCCTATGCACATCAGGACAAATGTAGAGGGGGCAAAGACCTGGTAGAAACCCGAAACAAATGCAGTCAGGAACTCCATCATGGCCAGCTCCTCTCCTGTGCAACTCCCAGCCTAGTTGACTCTTGGAAGACCCTCTTCGACAGCCCATGTCAGGAAACGTCAATGCGTCGGGCAGACACGGAATTTTGATGGGAACCTCTCAACCAAAACTGATTAGAAGTCTCTTAATTCACAAAACGCAGACTGTGTCAAGCCGACAGCGTCGCAGCCCTACTCAGCATGAGGGATTTTCAGCACCAGACACTTCGCGCTTCCGCCAGCCTTGATGAATTCGCTGAGAGGAGTTTCAAAGACAGAAAACCCCATGGATTCCAGTTGAGCACGAATTTTAGGACAACCTCCGTTCATGACAATGTTCTTCTCCGCCACAATTGCGTTGCAAGCGAATCGCAGCGCTTCCTCTTCGCCAATCGGGATGAGGGTACCAACGTGATCTTCCAACACCTTCATGGCACCGCCGTCAAAAGCACCCGGATAATAGATCGCCTGGTTACTGCCTAAGGGACAAAAACAAGTGTCCAGATGGTAAAACCAATCATTGATAAGCTCTAACGAAAGGACCTCGCGCTCGATGATCTCGGCCACCTTCTGGTGAGAGACAATGTCGGAGCGGATGCGGTATCCGGCGAAAAAAAGATCTCCACACATCAGTAGGTCTCCCTCTCCTTCAAAGAAGATTTGTTCGGGAAGGTGAAAGATCTCGTAGCCTCGGGCCGCGAACCAGTTCTCAAAGTGCGCGGCTTCGCCGCGCCTGACCTCATGACGGAAGTTACTGACGATAAATTTATTTTCCCAGACGAGTCCCCCGTTCGCGGTAAAGACCAAGTCCGGTAGACCCGGCCTGGGTTCCACCAAGGCGACATCCACACCAAGCCGATCCTGGAGAAGCTGGTATAACGCCCGCCATTGCTCGTCGGCCAGTCGAGAATCGCTCTGACGACTGCGGCTCATCCATGGATTAATCTCATATTCGATGGCGTAATAGAGAGGGGGACACATCAGGAGCCGCATATCGTCGTTCCGCTCCTACCACAAAGTTTGGTTGATTTTCAATTCGTGATAGAATCAGGGTCAAGGAAATTAAGAGGTCGAACTATGCCAGAACGATACAAGAACTATATCAGAGGGAAATGGGTGGACGGCAAAACGGCCAAGACCTTCGAGAATCGTAACCCCGCTAACCACCACGATCTCATCGGACTTTTTCCCGACTCATCTGCTGAAGACGTGGCCGAGGCAGTCGCAGCAGCAAAGAAAGCCTTCCCCAAGTGGCGCTTAGTACCTGCGCCCAAGCGGGGCGAGGTCCTCTACAAGGTCGGAGAGTTATTGCGCCAGCGAAAAGAAGAGATCGCCCGGATGATGACAAGGGAGATGGGAAAGATTCTCAAGGAGACGCGCGGAGATGTTCAGGAAGGAATCGACACCGCTTTTTATGCCGGCGGCGAGGGTAGAAGACTCTTCGGCGAAACTACGCCCGCCGAACTCCCAGACAAGTTTGCTATGTCTGTGCGGGTCCCGGTCGGTGTCTGCGGCTTGATTACTCCTTGGAATTTTCCCATGGCAATTCCTACCTGGAAGCTGTTCCCGGCTCTCCTGTGTGGGAATACTGTTGTTCTCAAACCTGCTGAGGATACTCCTTTGACTGCAGTCAAGCTGTTCGAGATTCTCGAGCAGGCCGGGATTCCGTCTGGAGTAGTCAACCTGGTTCACGGGACGGGCGAGCAGGCTGGCGCAGCGCTCGTGCGCCACGGCGATGTTCAGCTTATCTCCTTTACGGGATCCACAGCAGTCGGACGAGAGATCGCGGCGGTGTGTGGCCAGAGCCTAAAGAGAGTATCATTGGAGATGGGCGGAAAGAATGCCGAGATCGTCATGGAGGACGCGGACTTAAATCTAGCCCTGGAAGGAGCCTTGTGGGGAGCCTTTGGCACCACCGGACAACGGTGCACCGCCACGAGCCGTCTGATCCTCCATCGAGAAATTAAAAAACAGTTCACCGAAATGTTGGTTGAGCGAGCTGAGAAGATCAGGATCGGAGATGGCTTGGATGAGACTGTCGAGATGGGACCCTTAATCAACGAAGCCGCCCGACAGAGCGTTCACCGTTATGTCCAGATTGGCAAGCAGGAGGGAGCCAGGCTGTTGATCGGCGGAACTCTCTATGAAGAAGGCCAGTGGATCAACGGCTATTTCTATAAACCGACGATATTCGACCAGGTGACCCCCACCATGCGCATCGCGCAGGAGGAAATTTTCGGGCCGGTTCTTTCTATCATAGAGGTTAAAAACTTCGAAGAGGCGATTGAGGTCCTCAACGGAACTCCTTATGGGCTTTCCAGCTCTATCTATACTAGGGACGTCGCGAGAGCGTTTCGAGCCATGAGAGACATCGAAGCGGGCATTACCTATATCAACGGCCCCACCATTGGCGCCGAAGTTCATCTACCCTTCGGCGGCGTGAAGGAAACTGGGAACGGGCACCGAGAGGCGGGCACCACCGTTTACGATATTTTCAGTGAATGGAAGTCCGTCTACGTCGACTACTCGGGAAAACTGCAAAAGGCGCAGATCGACAACGCCGAATAAAAATTTTTAATTTTTAGTTTTGAATTTTGAGTTAACATTAAGAGTTCAACATTCACAATTGAAAATTCTATGAAAGTTCCTCACATTAAGATCAAGCCTCCAGGCCCGAAGGCCCAAGCCATCATCGAGCAGGATCGCCGTTATACCGCTCCAGCTTACGGGAGGGTCTATCCTCTGGTTGTGAAGGAGGGGCGGGGGATGGTGATCGAGGACGTCGACGGAAACCTGTATCTGGATTTCACTGCCGGAATCGCAGTCACCGCGACCGGCCACTCTCATCCGCAAGTGGTCCAAGCGATCGAAGAGCAAGCGCGCAAGTTTCTACACTTTTGCGGCAGCGACTTTTACTACGAGCCGATGGCTAGGCTGGCAGAGAAACTATGCCAGTTGGCTCCTGGTTCCTCTCCCAAAAAGGTTTTCCTGACGAATTCGGGCACGGAGGCGATCGAAGCGGCAATAAAGCTCGCCCGTTACAGCACGGAACGCCAGCACATCATCGCCTTCCTGGGTTCATTTCATGGCCGCACGCTAGGTTCTCTTTCTTTAACCGCCAGCCGTTCACTCTATCGGTCCCGATTCGGCCCGCTGATTCCGTCTATCCACCACGTTCCGTATGGTTTGCGCGGCATCGAATACCTCGAAACGAGTTTCTTTACTCAGCTCGTATCGCCAGACCAGGTCGCCGCCATATTCGTGGAGCCGATTCAGGGCGAAGGCGGATACATTGTACCTCCCTCAGAGTTTCTCGGCCTGCTTAGAGATATCTGCCAGCGTCACGGCATCCTCCTGGTAGCCGATGAAATCCAGACTGGCTTTGGCCGAACCGGAAAGATGTTCGCCTGCGAGCATTGGGACGTGGAGCCAGACATTCTCTGCGTCGCCAAAGGCATCGCAAGCGGATTGCCGCTTGGGGCGATGATCGCCAAGAGCGACATCAGCACCTGGACACGCGGGACCCACGGCTCTACGTTCGGTGGCAATCCTGTGGCCTGCGCCGCGGCCCTGGCGACGCTAGCACTGTTGGAAGATGGCCTCATGAAGAACGCTGCCGAAGTCGGAGGCTATTTAAAGGAGAAGCTCGGCCACCTCAAGAGCAGTCACCCCCCTATTAGCGATGTCCGAGGATTAGGACTTATGATCGGAGTGGAGCTGGCGAAGCGGGACGCAGCGCGTACGCCCGATGCTGAGCTCCGGAATCAAGTCATACAGAAAGTCTTTGAAAAGGGCTTGCTCCTTCTCGGCTGTGGCGAGAGCACTATTCGTTTTTGCCCGCCGTTGATCGTGAGCAAAAGCGAAGCGGATGCGGCCGTTGAGATCTTCGCCTCAACTCTAAAAGAGCTGGCGAAATAAATCCGCCCCGTAAACTCCGCAAACTCATCCTGCGGGTAGCGGCTCCCGGACTGAATCGGTGAAGTTCAAGAGATCGACATACTGTTCGAGAGGAACGGCAGCGAGGAATGTCCCAAGGCGTGGCCCTCTATCTTTTCCAAACAGGAGGTTGTAAACAATCTGAAAAAATCGCCTCTGCGCGGACACTAGCTCCTTCTCCGTCATCTCCGGCTTTTTGGGTATCGCGTAGACTTTTTCCGTCGCCTCATCCACGCCGAACTTCGAGACCTTCAGCCACCGGTACAGCTCTAAAACCCAAGCCTGTTCATGGGACGGCAAGGTCCGAAAGTATTCGTCATTTCGCCTGCTCAGCAAACCGACACGTTGGTCCGGCGCGTAGAGCACGAGCCAGTTCTCGGCTTTCTTTAAACGTTCTTTGAATTGCTCTTCGCTGAAGGGCGTGCCGATCCGCGAAAAAATCATCTCTAGCGCGCGGCCGTTTCCCTGGGCGATGCCGGAGAAGCTCACGAGCTGCCTGAAGGATACCGGATGCAGCTTCTTGCCTGGAAACGTGGAGAGCTGGAGAGCCCTTTGCTCATCGGGAAGCGTGCTGCTTTGGCTGCACGCGCGATCGAACTCCTCATAGAGCCGCTGTATTTGGTCATCCACGAGAAGGTCAAATGCCCGCGTCGGCGGCGTGCGGGCGAAGATCCAGAGCAGAACCTCAGGCTGGTAAATTTTCAACACATCGTGCGGCGTGAGAAGCTGGCCGGAAGAGCCGCTCATCTTTCCGGTCAGACCTTTGAGTCCGATAAACTCGTAGGGCTGAAAGATGGGCGGCTCGTAGGCAAAAACTTCTCTGGCGATCCTGCTCGAAACCTCGTAGCTCCCGCCGGCAGTCGCATGGTCCTTGCCGCCGGGCTCGAAGTCGACGCCTTCATGGCGCCAGCGCATCGCCCAATCGATTTTCCAAGGAAGCTTTACGTTAGTGGAGCGGTTGAGATCAATCGTCCCTCTATATTTGCATGACGAGCAGGAGTAAGAGAATACTATTTCCGAAGCATCCACAGGCATGATCTCTGTTGTGTCCTTGATACAACCTTCACAGTAAACCGTGACCGGGAAGTATTTCTCGCGCTCTTCTTGAGACCCTCCCTGGGTACGGTAGTCGGCCAAAATGTCATAGATGGTTTTTCTCGCTCGGACAGCCGCGATGATGCCTTCCCGGTAAACTCCGCTCTCATACATTTTAGTCTGATAGCGAAATTGAAGAGCAATGCCCAACTCCTGGAGCGATGCCTCAAATTCATGCTCGTGGCGCGCAGCGTAGGATTCATAGCGACCCAATGGATCTGGGACATAACTCAGCGGCTTACCAATAAACTCTCTATAGGACTCAGGTACCCCTATGGGTACTTTCCTAAGACGATCATAATCATCCCAGGAATGAAAAAGGACCACCTGTTTGCCTCGGTCTTTGAGGCATTTCCCCACAAACCAAATGGTCACGATGTCGCGCAAATTACCCACATGGACGGGCCCGGAGGGGCTGATGCCCGAGGCACAATGGAAAACCTCTCTTTCCGGACGGCGCTTGACCAGGTCTTCGGCTATTTTATCGGCCCAATGCATCGCTTCTTCGCTCGCTAGTTTCTGAAGCCATGGACGGAACTTAGGAAAGCAATTTTATTGAAGAATAACGGCAAAGGGATGTCGTGTCAATTAATGGAGGCCCTATTGCAATGTGGACTCGAGCTCCTCGATGGCCCGAAGGGCCAGAGCGTCGTCTGGATTAAATTGTAAAGCCCCGCGAAACTCTTCCAGGGCT
>VBLN01000145.1 GCA_005878685.1 Deltaproteobacteria bacterium
CCATTGACCGAATCATGAAAGGAGCCGGAGGATTCCCCATGGGCCCCTTTGAATTGATGGACCTCATCGGGAACGACATTAACTTTGCCGCGACCGAGTCGCTGTATCTATCTTTCTTCCACGATCCCAGGTTCCGGCCCAGCCCAATCCAACAGCGGCTGGTCCAAGCGGGAAATCTAGGCAGAAAAACCGGTAGAGGCTTCTACAACTATGGCGAAAAATAGTCTGATCATCATCGGGAAGAACCGCTTGGCGCAAGAGCTGCTTGAGTTAAGCCGAGCCAGCGGCTTTGACGCAAAGATCTATCCTGACGCCTACACCGTGACGAGCCCTGGTTCCTTAATCATCGAAACATGCACCGGGGAGGAAAACGAGAAAAGAGAAATCATCAAAAGGCTCGACGCCCAATTCCCTTCTTCCGTCATCCTGACCTCATGCTTAGGGTCGAGCACAACCCGAATCTCCTCCTGGACGACGCGACCCGAGCGCATCGTCGGCTTCGCCACCTTCTATCCCTTTAAGGAAAAAAAGGTGATAGAGTTAAGCTCAGGCTTGAGAACTCAAGAACAGGCACTGCAAGAGACGGAAACCTTGTTCCGCGCTCTTGGAAAGGAGCCGGTGAGAGTGAAAGACGCGCCCGGGCTGATCTTTCCGCGGATCCTGAGTCTCATCATTAATGAGGCGATCAGAAGCCTGGACGAAGGCGTGGCTAAAGCAGACGAGATCGACGTGGCCATGCGGCTCGGCGTCAACTATCCGTCAGGCCCGTTGCGTTGGGCGGACCAGATTGGGCTCGATGAGGTGCTGGCGGTTCTAGAAGGGCTGCAGCAGGAGACCGGTGACGATCGTTATCGGCCCGCACCCCTGCTCAAAAAGATGGTCTTGGCAGGTTGGCTTGGCGAGAGAAACGGCAAGGGCCTTTATAACTACGGAGAAGTTTGAGGGAACACTATGAAAGAGGCAGTGATCGTTGATGCCGTACGCACTCCGATGGGAAGGCACGGCGGAATCCTAAAAGACGTCCGCACGGATGACCTAGCAGCGCAAATTATCGCCAAGCTCGTCCAGAGGGCGGGCATCAAAGGTGAGGAAGTCGAAGACGTCTTTTTCGGCTGTACCAATCAAGCGGGTGAGGATTCTCGCAACGTTGCGCGCAACGCCTCTCTCCTCGCAGGCCTCCCTTATACGGTCCCCGGTTGCACCGTGAACCGTCTCTGTGGCTCCGGTCTCGAGGCGATCAATCAGGCGGGCCGGGCTATTGAGATGGATCACGGAGATCTCTTCATCGCAGGCGGCGTGGAAAGCATGACCCGGGGTCCCTGGGTCATGGGGAAGAGCGCGGTCCCGTTTCAACGCGGCGACGTGACAGTTTACGATAGCTCTCTAGGCTGGCGCTTCCCGAATCCCCGAATGGGTGAGCTCTACTCATTGATCAACAACGGCGAGACGGCGGAGAACGTCGCAGAGAAATATCAAATCGGCCGCAAGGAGCAGGACCTGTTCGCGTTGGGAAGCCACCAGAAGGCGGCGAAAGCGCATGAGGAAGGCCGCCTCAAAGACGAGCTTGTACCTTTCGAAATCCCTCAACGCAAAGGAGCGCCGGTTTTTCATGACAAGGATGAAGGGCCTAGAGCGGATACCTCGCTGGAGAAGCTGGCTGCTTTGCAAGCTTCTTTTAAGAAGGGGGGAACCGTCACGGCGGGGAACTCCTCGCCCCTGTCCGACGGGGCGGCAGCGTTGCTGCTGATGACCCGCAAGAAGGCCGAAGCTTTGAAGCTTAAGCCCATGGTCCGCATCGTCGCGTCCGCTGCCGCCGGCGTCCACCCCAATTACATGGGGATCGGGCCGATCCCGGCGACCCAAAAAGTGCTAAAAAGGGCCGGGCTGACCATCGAGCAGATCGATCTCGTTGAACTGAACGAAGCCTTCGCCTCGCAAGTCCTTGCGTGCATCAAAGAGCTGGGAATGGATTCCAAAAAGGTCAACGTCAACGGCGGCGCCATCGCCCTCGGTCATCCGCTCGGGTGCAGCGGCGCGCGTATTGTGACCACTCTTATTCATGAAATGAAAAGGCGCGGAAGCCGGTATGGGCTAGCGACGATGTGCATCGGCGTCGGACAGGGGATCGCAACGATCGTTGAGAGAGCCGACTAGCTTCAAAGACACGGCGTTTTTTTCCAAGCATGAAAGTTAGCCGCCGCAAGGCTGTCGGTATTGGCGTCATCGCTCTAGTCCTCCTTATCGCAGCCTCCCTCTTCGTTGCGGTCAACGTCCTTGTTGACAGAAATGCTGACCGTCTTGTCCAAGAAATCCAGAAAAGCCTGGGAAGAAAGCTGACCTTCGATCAGCTCCAGCCTGATTTTTGGGGAAGCCTAGGACTCTCGGTCATGCAGTTGCGGGTCGCCGAAGACCAGCGCTTTGCCGCGAGTCCTTTCATTCAGACCAAAAAGCTGAAGCTACAGCTCGGCTGGCTGCCGCTTCTTTTGGGCCGGGTAGAAATCAAAAGACTAATTTTAGACGAGCCCGAGATCCAGATCATCAGAAACGAAGCGGGGAACCTGAATCTTTTGGCCCTCGCCGCTCCGAAAGAATCGCCGCGCGAGGCCAAAGAGAAAAAAACGCAGGCCACACCGGAGCTGTTCGTCTCGGCGGTGCGCGTGGACAACGGCAAGATCCACTATGTCGATCGGTCCGTCAAGGAGCCTGTCGAAGTGGTCATCCGCAATGTCGACCTGGATCTCCGAGGTCTGACCCTGTCGGGCAAGGCAGCGATCAAGCTGGCAGCCAATCTTTTCTTTGAAAGCCAACGGCAAAACATAAGCTTAGAGGGCAAGATTGGGCCGTTTCAGGCGGGAAGCGAATGGACGCAGCAGCCTCGAATGGACGCAGCAGCCAGTCGATCTCAAGGTCCGCGCCGATCCTCTGCACCTGCCTCAGCTCGCGCGCGCCCTTCCTTCGCTAAGAGATAAGACTGAATTCTATCTCGGCATCACCGGTCCGTTCACATTCAAGGCAAGGCTTCTCGGCACGGTTAAACGTCCCCGAATTATCGATTTGAATCTCATAGGAGCCGTATTCGACTCGGACAGAAAGAACGCGAGTGTAAGCGGAGAATGGGATTTCTCCCGTGGGGGTACCTGGACCGACGGCGTGATCAAAGGGAAAGTCACGGTCGATCCGGTAGGTTTGGAGCAGCTCAGAAAGTTGCCCGCTGTGAAACACGTGCTTCCTTCCGCTCTTGCCACTACGGGTCTCGTCGGCGTGACGGCTGATCTCCAAGGTCCGTTGGATGACCTAAAAGTGCGCGCCCTGATTAAAGCAACCGAGAGCGATATCCAATACGGTCAATGGTTCAAGAAGGCCAAGGGGGTTCCGGTGGTGGTAGAGCTGAAGGGTGAGCGGCACAAAGACCGGCTCCTCTTTGAGCCGTCCACCCTCACTCTCCACAACACGAAGTTGACATTCTCTGGGCTGCTGGAAAATTCGCGTGAGCAGCGGCTCACCTTAAAGCTACGCTCCGACGAAACGCATTTGTCTGGGTGGGATCGACTCGTGCCCTTTTTCTCCTCATACAGTCCGGCAGGGAATCTCCGACTCGACCTCTCAGTCAAAAAAAATTTCAGCCCGGGAGACGGGGGAATCGATATCCAAGGAAACCTTGATCTCGCAGATGTTCAGCTCAAAGACAAAAAGAACGGGCGCAGCATTGACAAGATGACGGCATCACTTTCTTTCCGCGGCAGAGAAGCACGCACGGATAATGGCACCGTACGTCTGGGCTCTTCCGATTTCGCCTTTGAGGCTACGGTCAGTGACCTCTCCGAACCTATTGTCCGCTACACGCTGCGCTCCCCCAAGGTCAACCTTGCGGACCTTACGGGCTCCCCAGCGTATAAGACAGATGAAATGAAGAGTCTATTGAGCACGGGCGAGCTCGATGCCGGGAAAGAAAAGACATCTCTCCGGGGCAACATCACCTCTTCTGAAGGGATTCTCCAAGAGCTTCCCTACCGCAACCTGCGCGGTGAAATCGCCTGGTCTTCAGGGAATTTTAGCTTCAAGAATCTATCGCTTCAGGTATTGAGCGGGACTTTGCGAGGAGCCGGAGACTGGGATACGGGACCGGACAATTCCCAGCGGATGGCCCTACAAACACGCATCGAAAGCGTCGATCTAAAATCCCTGCTCACGCAAAAGTTTCCCAAATTCAAAGACAATATTGACGGACAGCTCAATCTCAATGCGAAGCTGCGCGGAGCAAGCAAGAATGGTACGGGCATCCAGGATAACCTACAAGGAGAAGGAGACACTCAAGTTCGCAGCGGCACGCTCAAGGACTTTAATTTGATCCAGCTTGTCCTGTCGAAGATCAGCGCGCTGCCCGGAATGTCGAATCTCATCTCCTCTCGCACCTCTCCGCGCTACAGCGCCATGTTCGAGAGACAGGACACCCCTTTTGAGACTCTGGCGGCGACCTTCACGGTCGAGCAGGGACGGATTCTGAGCAAGGATTTTCACATGGCTACTCCTGACTATTCCATCCGCGGCGAGGGTTGGGTCGGCTTTGATAAGAGCATGAAATGGAACGCGACTTTGACTATGTCCACTCAGTTTAGCCGGGAACTGATGCAGGAACAAAAAAATGTCCGCTATCTGCTGGACCGGCAGGGGAGGCTCTCCGTTCCATTCCGTCTCGAAGGGACTCTTCCCCGTGTCCAGGCCAAGCCTGACGTTCAAAAGCTCGCCGAAGCGATCCAGCGTGGTTTCCTTAAAAGGGGAAGGGAACGATTGCCTGGGGGGAAACACTAAAAGGATCGGAATTGACTCTTTAAGAAATAATCATCACCCTAAAAATTCAAGCATCCCATCATTTAGCATGAAAGCTCGCGAAATTTACCTTCAGGTTCAGCGTGAAGACATCGCCTACATCCAAGCCGTCTTCGAATCCTACGAAGGGGTGGGAATCATCCGAACTGTGGACCGGAAAAACGCTATCATTGTCCTCCTCGTCGTGGAGGATTTCTTAACCACAGCTCGCTCGATCCTCGCCTCTCTGAAAAACGAAGTCGCCGTTATCGAGATCCCTCGGCCCGCCGATATCGGTGAGGACTGGCTGCTACAAGAGCTCTCTGCGGAATCTCTTCCAAAGTAATGGCTCAACCGCAGCCGATCAAACAACAGATACTGGCGTTTTTTTTCTCCAAGCCAGCTCAACGCCTTACGCCGGGAGAAATCCTCAAGAAGTTGAGACTCTCGCGAGAAAAGCTGGAATCCATACAGGTTTGCCTGGCAGAGCTAGCGCGTGAAGGAAAGATCGTACGACTCAAGAAGAATCATTTTGCCCTTCCGGACGCAGCACACTGCTTGACCGGCAAGGTCCAGGCCCATCCGGACGGCTTCGGCTTTCTCATCCCGGACGATGCGGCAAGAGACGATATCTATCTGAGCCGGCGCGAGATGCGCCGCGTCATGCATGGAGACCGAGTCATGGTCCGCCTCGACAGAAAGCAGCGAGGCCAAACGGAAGCCCATGTCGTGCAGATTTTAGAGCGCGGACAACAGCGCCTGTTGGGAACTTATCAGGAATTCCAAGGCGAGGCCTACTTGATCCCGATGGATCCAAGAGTCGGTCCCGCCATTCCGTTGGCTCCGGGAGATCAGAAGCCCGATCGAGGAAAGGTTATAGCGGCGGAGATCTTACGTTACGGAACCGGCTTCTCTCCTCCTCAAGGAAAGCTGCTGCAGATCTTAGGCGACCCCGATGACCCCGAGGCTCAGGCTCAGGCGATCATTTTCCGCTATGGTCTGCCGTCGAGCTTCAGTCCGGAGGCGCGTCTCGAGGCGAAAAGTTGCCCGACGACCGCCGACCCCGAGGAGTCCGCATCCCGCGTCGATCTCAGGCCGATCCGGACCTTCACGATCGACGGCGAGAAAGCACGCGATTTCGACGACGCCGTGAGCATCGAAAAATTGGACGGTGTTTATCGGCTTTATGTCTCCATCGCCGACGTCGGTTGCTACGTGAGACCTAAGACAGCCCTGGATCAAGAAGCTTACGAGAGAGGGACGAGCGTCTACTTTCCCGATCGGGCGATTCCGATGCTCCCCGAAGAACTTTCGAACGGCATCTGCAGTCTCAACCCTTCTGAAGAACGGTTGACGAAAACCGCACTGCTGGAGATCAACGGGCAGGGAGAGATCCTTGGCAGCCGCTTTGTCAATTCAATCATTCGGAGCCACGCGCGGATGACTTACACCGAAGTACGCCGCATCCTCGTCGACAAAGATCCTGAGAGCCTGGAGCGGTACCGCACGTTCGTCGATGACTTCAAGACGATGGAAGAGCTCGCCCTGCTTCTGTGTGAGAAGCGAAGACAAAGAGGCAGTCTGGATTTTGACCTCCCTGAAGCCGAGATCGTCCTGGATCTCCAAGGCATGCCCGAGAACATCGTGCGCGCGGAGCGTAATATCGCGCACCGGATCATTGAGGAATTCATGATCGCGGCCAACGAGGCCGTAGCGCGCCACCTCAGGGAAAAGGAGTTTCCTCTTCTTTACCGCGTGCATGAGGGACCGGAACGCGATGCTGTAGAGGCTCTAGCTTCCTTTCTCTTGAGTCTGGGATATCGACTGCCACAGAAAAAAGAAAAAGTTGCCCCCCAAGAGCTTCAGAGGCTCCTTGAGGCCTGTCGCGGAAAACCGGAAGAGAGGGTCATCAATCGCGTCCTGCTCCGAACCATGAAACAGGCCCATTATGCCCCGACAAATATCGGTCACTTCGGCCTCGCCTCGTCCTGCTATACCCATTTCACGTCGCCGATTCGTCGCTATCCCGATCTAACCGTGCATCGGATGTTGGACAAAGTTCTTCAGGGAAAAAAGCTCAGACCCAAGGAAAGAGACGAACTCAATACCTATCTGGAAGAAGCGGGAAAACACACCTCAGAGCGCGAGAGAATCGCAATGGACGCCGAGCGCGATATGGTCGATCTCAAGAAGGCCCAATTCATGATGGACAAGATCGGCGCCGAGTTCCCCGGTTTTATCGTGAGCCTGGCAAACTTTGGTTTTTTTGTTGAACTGGAGAACTATTTCGTCGAAGGCTTAGTCAAACTCTCTTCCCTTACGGACGACTCGTACCATTACTATGAGAAAGAATACCTCATCAAAGGCCACCGCCACGGCCGCAAATTCCGCCTCGGCGATCCGGTCCGCGTCAAAGTGACGCGCATTAACGCGTTTCGCAGTGAAATCGACTTCGAACTCGTCGCCCAATCCACTACAGACCAGCCCGGGATTATTCACCGTTGACCATTGCCCGCCTTTGTTCTCTACCTTGGCGCCCTTTGCGCCTTTGCGCGAGATGGCTCCATCCGATTCGTATTTTTGATCGCGCCAAGACGCCAAGACTGCAAAGATTACTGTCTAATCCTTCCCAGCTAGACGCTCCACCCCTCTAATCCAGACCGAAGTCGATATCCCTCTGGAATCGAGTTGAAGTTGACATAACAGGTAGATCTCGCATATTGTTTGGCCAAAATTAGCGGTAGCCGTTACTCTCTTTATGGTCGCTCTCG
The DNA here is from genome assembly GCA_005878685.1 of Deltaproteobacteria bacterium. Taxonomy (GTDB): domain Bacteria; phylum Desulfobacterota; class Binatia; order UBA9968; family UBA9968; genus DP-36. Next base: position 7,578 of record VBLN01000145.1, read on the forward strand.
AAGCCTTTGAACGTTGACCACTGGGATGCGGATAATTTTGAGTCGGGCTGACTTAAAAGTTTGCTATCAGTTCATACAGGAGGATTTCTTATGATTACGCATTCATCAACACAGCATAGGCTACCGCTCGCCGGCATTCTCGCTGCGCTTCTCGGCCTAACGCCTGCTTTTGCGCAGCAGGCGGGTGACAAACCGGCGGCAGGACCGGCCGCGCCGTCTGCGGCGCCTGAGGCGTCAAAACCGATGCCCCCGTTGCAACCGGAGCCAACAACCGTTCCGGGGCGGCCTGACATTCCCAACGCCGAAGTCGCCAAGCAGCTGCGCAACGTCGCGCCCCTGCCGTTCGGGGCTCCGGAAGACCAGCTGCCAGTCGCGCAGCTCAAGCTGCCCAAGAGCTTCAAGGTCGAGGTCTATGCGAGCGGGATTCCGAATGCGCGCTCGCTTAGGCTGGGCGACAAGGGGACCGTGTTCGTCAGCAATCGCCTTCTCGACAAGGTCTACGCCATCGTCGACAAGAACGGGAAACGCGAGACAAAAGTCATCGCCTCGGGATTGGACCGGCCCAACGGCCTCGCTTTCCACAGGGGCACTCTCTATATCGCCGAAGGCACCAAGATTTCCAAGCTCGCACGGCTGGAAATTCATGGCCTTGGGGCCGGACAACAAGCTCTACGTGAACGTTGGCTCGCCGTGCAACATCTGTGAGCCGCCCGCGACCAACGGGCAGATCCGGCGCATCAACCTCGACGGCAGTGGCGCCGAGGTGGTGGCGCGCGGGGTGCGCAACTCGGTCGGCTTCGACTGGCATCCGGTGACGAAGGAATTGTATTTCACCGACAATGGACGTGACTGGCTATCGGAAGACCTGCCCGAAGACGAGCTCAACCGCGCTACCAAGCTGGGCCAGCATTTCGGCTTCCCTTACTGCCACCAGGGTAACTTCACGGATCGCGAGTTGGGGTGGGGACGCTCGTGCGACGAGTTCGAGAAGCCGGTCGCCCTACTCGGCCCGCATTCGGCCGCGCTCGGCATGCGATTCTACACGGGCAAAATGTTCCCGAGCCAGTACCAGAATGCCATCTTCATCGCACGCCACGGCTCCTGGAACCGGACAAAGAAGGTCGGCGGCGACGTCATCGTCGCGAAACTCAACAAGGACGGCAGTGTGAAGTCGTGGGAGCCGTTCCTAACCGGCTTTCTCCAGAATAATGAATATATCGGCCGTCCGGTCGACGTGCAGGTCATGAAGGATGGCTCGCTGCTCGTCTCGGACGACCATGCCGGCGCGGTTTACCGTGTGACCTACGGCAGCACCAAGGTCGCCAGCGTTGAAACTCGAAACCCGAAATCCGAAATTCGAGACAAATCCAAATAACCAAAAAGCAATTCGAAACAAGATGGTCTCGGATTTCGATTTCTGAATTTCTGACTTGAGTGTCGTGTTTGTTTCGGGTTTCGAGCTTCGGATTTCGGACTTTATACATGCCCCGCAGTCTTGGCGTCTCGGCTCGCCGGTGACTTGCATCGTCGCCGCGCTGGTTTTGATGTCGGCGTTGTCCGCGAACGCTGCTACGACCGAAGAGCGCCTCGCCCCATGCCTCGCCTGCCACGGTGACAAGGGGCAATCGGTCATCCCGGATGTGCCTTCGCTCGGCGGTCAACCGGCTTTCTACCTCACCATCCAGCTGCTCATGTTCCGGGAAAAGCTCCGCGTCGTCGAACCGATGAACCAGATGATGCTAGGACTCAAGGACGACGATTTGCGCGATATGGCGGATTACATTGCGAAGCTGCCACCGCCCGAGCCTGTGGGCGGTGCCGGTGACCCCGCCCGCATAGAACAGGCCAAGGCGCTCATCGAGCAGCACCGATGTAATTTCTGCCATAACCGGGATTATTCCGGTGAAAAGAATGTTCCCCGCCTCGCCGGCCAGCGCGAAGACTACCTCGGCAAGGCCCTGCGGGAATACAAGAGCAACGCGCGCCGCGGCTACGATGCCTCAATGGCGGATGTTCTTTACCTGATCAGCGACGAACAGCTCCTCGACCTGGCCTACTTTCTGGCTCGTCTCCGCTGATCGCAAAAACGCTCGCACGGACGTAAGTTTCGGCTCGTCGACAACGTCCGAGTCAAAGTCCGCATTGATGCCCTCCGCTCTGAAATGGACCCACTCCAGATCTGTTGGAGCCTAGCACTGCCCTGTGCTATACGGAAGCATTAATCTAGCCTAGGGATGATTATTTGGACTGCTGATGTAAACTCAAGAACAAGAAATCACAGAAGATCCAAAACCCGTCATCGAACTCAAAAGTTTGATAAAGAAGTAACCGTGAAGGCTCAGGAGTTCGAAGAGTTGAACGTCTATCAGCGAGCGAGGGAATTGACAAATCGAACCTATGAACTTACCCGCGACAGTGCTTTCGCGCGGGATTTTGGGCTCATTGATCAGATTCGACGGGCGTCAGTTTCTATCATGTCTAATATCGCAGAAGGTTTTGAACGCGGCACGAATGCTGAGTTTGTCCAATTTCTTTATATTGCCAAGGGCTCTGCCGGAGAAGTTCGCGCCCAAGCCTCTATTGCCTTTGACCAGAGATATATTTCCAGGGAAGATTACGATGATTTGACCGACCGATGTCGACGGATAAGCGGTATGTTAAATAATCTTATTGCTTACCTACGACAACCTCGGTTTGCTGGTAGAAGGACCCAGAAACCTCAATACAAATCTCTTGCCGAAGAGCTGAACGAGATCCTAAAGAAAGGTTGAAGAGTTACAGGGGTGCAGGGTTTAGGGTTGAAAATGCGAAGACTTTTGATCCCTTGAACTTTTGAACCCTTCAACCCTTTAACCTTATATGCCCGCTTGACGTAAAACCACCAACTGACCTAATGTGACACTCTCCCAAAGACAAAAAGGAGGGTGCCGCAGTGGTTCTAAGTAAAATCCGACTTCTATGCAGCGACATCTCGCATATGCCGCTGCACTTCACCTTTCGGGACTCTGGGGTCACCCAAAAACACGGCTTTGAGCTCGAGGTCGATATTGCCGAGGTTAAGCAAGGCGATAGGCCGGTCAGGAAGATGCGAGAGCGCGCCTCCTGCCTCTTGGCTGGAGACTACGAATTTCTGAG
>VBLN01000146.1 GCA_005878685.1 Deltaproteobacteria bacterium
TCGGGGCTTCTGGACCTCAGGCGGAGTTTCCTGGCCGGCAGTGGCAAGAATTTCGGCGATGCCGAACAGACCGACTGCAACGGGAACTACGCCGATGCCATCGCCTAGTTCCATTATGCCGTAGGAGAAGCGGAAAAAACCGCTCATGGGGTCGATACCGATCATGCCAGAGAAAAGTCCCAAGACCGCCATGGCCAGTGATTTGATCATTGAACCGCTGCCCATGTAGCCCAGGACAAGGAGTCCCAGAACCAACAGAGCGGCATATTCCGGCGGGCCGAAGCGCAGGGCGAATCGAGCCAAAGGCGGCGCAAAGAACATGAGGGCGACCACGCTAACGGTCCCAGCGATGTAGGAACCAAAAGCGGAGATTCCCAAGGCCGGGCCTGCCCGCCCCAGGCGCGTCATCGCATACCCATCCAGGCAGGTGACGACGGAGGCCGCCTCGCCGGGAATGCGCATGAGGATCGAGGTCGTGGAGCCTCCGTACATGGCCCCATAGTAGATCCCGGCAAGCAGGACGATGGCCGTTGTGGCGCTGAGGCCGAAGGTGGCCGGGAGCAAAAGACTGATGCCTGCTAAAGGACCCACGCCTGGAAGAACCCCAACCAGCGTGCCAATCAGGCAGCCGACAAATGCGTAGAGTAGAACCGTCGGCTGGAAAGCGACAGAAAAACCCAAGGCCAGATTTTGCAGTGTCTCCGCCATCAGAACCCTAGTGGACTCAGAGGTAAAGGAACCCGGAGGAAGTTATAAAACACCCAGAAGGAGCCCACGGAAAGTCCCACGGCGAGAGACAAAACCAAAGTCAGTCTTAACCTCTCCACAATGCCTAGCAGAAAAAAGAGCAATAGGAACATCGTAGCCTGGTATCCGATTCGCTCAAGGGTCAGCGCGGCAAAACCACAGGCGGCCAAAATAGCCAGGGCATGTTTTCCCTCAGTCCATTCTAATGACCTGAATCTGGCAGAGTCACGGCCTATGAGTGTAATGAGAAGGCCGAGTCCAGCTAAGAGTAAAGCTAAGATAGTCGGCATGTAGCCGGGTCCTGGGTTATGCAAGGTCCCAAGCGGCAGGGTCCGGTTGCTTTCCCAGACTATGAGAAAGGCCACAAGAAAAAGGACAGCTCCGCTGATGCGGTCCAACTTACTCACGAGAGACTTCCTCTAATACAGGGCTAAGACAAAGTAAAGGCTATGGTCTCTTGTATCGTTGGGTTACCCACTCGATCGCTTGTTCCTTCGTGCCGATCTCGCCCTCCAGTTGCGCCTCCTCGATTCCTTTGAGGATCGTTTGGAAAATCGGCCCGGGTGAAAGCCCCATGGCGATCAGGTCCTGGCCTCCGAGAAGAGGTTGGGGGCGGATCTCCTCCTGCTTGAGTTCGGCCATCTTCTGTTGGCAGAACTCATAGTACTGGAGGTCCCCGTTTGCAGCTAGGGCATCGATGCGAGTGAGCTCCAAAAGCTCGCGAACCCCTTCCTCCCGGAGAAAACGCTTGAGCGTGCTGAGCCGCATCTTGGGTGCCTGCGTGTGACGGAGATGGTTCTTCACCAAATAGGCAACTCTCTCCCAGACCGCTCGGCTCCGTTTCAAGCGCTTTAGAATCTCTACGGCCATCTCTGCCCCTTTCTCGGTGTGGCTGTAAAAGGTGATGCGATTCCCGTCCTTGTTGATGCAGAGCGGCTTCGCGATGTCGTGCAGCAGACAACCATAGGCGAGGGACTCCGTGGGGTTTGTCAGATAATCCAAAGCCAAAAGCGTGTGGGTGAAGACATCCCCTTCTGGATGAAAATCAGGGGTTTGTTCGACCCCCTTCATTGCCGCGACTTCGGGCAATAGTGTTTTAAGCAGCCGGGACGCATCTAGGAGGTCAAAGCCCTTCTTGGCCCCGCCCTCCATGAGGATGCGCGTGATTTCTTCTCCGATCCTCTCCCAAGCAATCTGAGTGGTCGTTGGGGCCTGCTGTTCGATGGCCCTGAAGGTATTCTCTTCAATTGAAAAGCCGAGGCTGGCGGCAAAGCGCACGGCCCGCACCATCCGCAGGCGGTCCTCCTGAAATCGTTCGTCGGGATTTCCTATGGCCCGGACGATGCGACGCTTCAGATCTTCCTTTCCCCCAACCAAATCAATGAGGCGGTCTCCGATCGGATCATACATCATTCCGTTGATTGTAAAATCACGCCGGAAAATATCCTCCTGCAGGCTGGCAAAGCGGACGTGGCTGGGCCGGCGGCCGTCGAGATAAGGCCCGTCATAGCGGAAAGTGGCAACTTCGAAAGGCTCCCCGTCGAGAAGGACGAGGATGACGCCGAACTGCGTTCCAACCGCCAGGGTCTGAGGAAAAACTGTCCGTATCGTTTCCGGCTTAGCGTCAGTGGCGATGTCGAAATCCTGCGGGGGCTTGCCGAGCAGGTCGTCCCGGACACAACCTCCCGCGAGGTAGGCCTCGTAGCCCTCTTCGCGAAGGCGCTTTATTATGGAGAACGCCTTTTCCCTCTGCGACACGGAGAACCTCTGAGGTCTACTTTTGGGGCGGATGGGAAAAAGAGGCGCAGGGAGAGCGCTGCGTGATTAGTGGATTGAATCCCCCAGTGTGGGTATGTACTCCTGGACTTTTTCCCGAAGCTCCTGAAAGGTGAACGGCTTTACGATGTAATCGTTGCACCCCGCTTCGATGCATGACTTGAGATCCGATTCTCTGAAGAGAGCTGTGGCCGCTACTATCGGAATACTCTGTGTGTCGGGATTCGAGCGCAGGATCCGGGTGGCTTTCCAACCGTCCATTCCAGGCATCATGATATCCATAAGGATCAACTGGGGCTTTTCTCGTAGGGCCTTCTCGACTCCTTCGCTCCCATGCTTGGCGGGAATGGCCGCAAAGCCCATCAACTCCATCTGCCATATGAGCAGCTCGCGCATGTCCGGATGGTCTTCTACGACAAGGACTTTCTTCATAGGGACGCCCAACGATTGGCGGATTATGGCGAAGCGCAGCTTCTATGTCAAGAGCAGGGGTTCTCTTTACCACGGCTCCTTATTGAGCTTCCGTAGATATTCTTTCGAGATCAGGAAGGGGAGTGTTTGCCGTGACCTCTGCAAGAACCATATGGTGCCTGCCCGCAGGCCCTTTACCCTCGCTTCTGTCCAGAAGTCTTAAGCCTTTTTGCGCTTGCATCTTCTTCCATTCCTCCTCCCACATGAGCACGAAGAAAGGCGGCTGCAACTCTCTCCCGCTCTCACGGTATGAGGCGATGTGCCTGCCGGCATAGAAAATCGCGCCATAATCAAAGGACTGGTAGAAAAGCAGCGGAGATTTTCCTTCCACCTTGCGCTTTACCCGTTCCATAAACGGCTTCAGCGTTCGCTCTCCGGCAATAAAGGGGTAGTAAAGGTCTTTAACAATCACCGCAGTTGCAGTCGTCATGATCGCGAGCGAGACGAACGCCCAGTTCCAGCTCCTTCTTAATAGTACGCAGGCTAGAAGAAAAGCAGCCAGGCAGATTGATGTCAGCAAAGAGGGAGCGATCTTTGCGTGTAGAAAGAGGGATAAGATTCCACCATTGTTAATTTCAAAGGGATACCAGCCTGGAGAGCGTAATAAGAAAGTGCCAGCAACAAACAGATAGCAAGCCGCAAGAAGGTATCCTGGCAGCCGGACGAGCCAAAGGGGGTGGACCTCTCCCTGGTCCAATTTTACCCACCAGGCGCCAAGGAGGAGAGCCGCTGCTGGATAAAGGGGAAGGATGTAAACGCCGCGTTTCCCCAAGGATAGAGAAAAAAAGAGAAACACAACAGCGAGCCAAACCAGCGGATAGTGAAGATGCTCTTCCCGCAGCCGATGGCGTTGAGCGCAAAGATAGAGGCACAGAGAAGGCAAGAAGAGGCTCCAGGGGGCCGTGATTACAAGGAAGACAGGAATATAATAATAAAAGGGCTGGTAGTGACCTTCCACTCCGGCCGCTGTCAACAGGTTCTCATCAACGATCTGCCTGAGAAGGAATCTTTGTCCTCCCTTCCAGGTAGCCAGTCCATACCAGGAACCAGCTACCAGAAGAAAAAGGGCGGCACTGGGCAGCATGTGGAGTTTCTTCAAGAAGACCAGGTTCCGTTCAATGCAAAGGAACACGAAGATGGTGAGAGATGGAAGCAAGATGCCCACGGGCCCTTTGGCTAGCGTGGCGAGAGCCAAAAGTACAGCCAGTCCAAGACTCTCTGCTTTAGTGCTTCTTCCGTTTCGATAAAGAGAGAAAAATAGAAGAAGAGCTGCGACTGTGAAAAAAGCTAGAGTCATATCTACCTGCGCAATGACCGCCGTCTGCCACCATTCGGGACTGGTGGCCAAGACAAAGGCTGAAACAATGCCTGCCTTTTTTCCCCATAGACGCGCTCCGGCCAGATAGGTGAGAAACACGCCGAGAGTTGCGAACAGAGCGGAGGGGAAGCGCACAGAAAACTCATCCACTCGGCCCAAGACTTTGGCTACAAGGATTCCGAACCAATGAAAGAGTGGCGGCTTAAACGGGATATAATCCGCGTTCACTAACGGGAGAATCCAGTTCCCGGAAGAAGACATTTCCCAGACGACCAGCCCTTCACGCGGTTCGCCTCGACTGTAGAAGGGGATATCCCCCAATTTCCAGAAGAACAGCAGGAAGCACAGAACCACGAGGAGAAGGGGATATCCCAATGTTCGAGCATTCAAGCTTTTAAGGACGTCCATAGGTTCTCCGCGCGCAACCCATAGCTCCAATGTACCTCTCATACCAGATCTGAAATACCAGCAGTGTCCATAGAGGTTCCCGGTTATCTTTCTTTTTTGTCAACTGCTCGTCTATCAGGCGATGGACGTATGGGTAATGAAAAATTCCTTGCCGCTGAATCCTCTCTTCGCTTAAATAGTCTAACATTAATTCTTTCAGCTCTCCCATAAGCCATTTGGAAACGGGAATGCCAAATCCTCTTTTTTGTCTGTAAATGACCTTTCGGGGAAGAAATCCTTCCGCTGCCTTTTTGAGCAGATATTTGGTTTTGAAGCCTTTGAGCTTATAATCCATGGGAAGACGACAAACAAATTCAACAAAGTCGTGATCTAGTAGCGGACATCTTACCTCTAAGCCATTTGCCATACTGGCGCGGTCAACCGTCACCAGATTGTTGTCCTGCAGATAGAGCTTCATGGAAAGGTAGAGTATCCTCTCCATTTCCTTTGTCAGTCCGCTCTCTTTCACGTAGCGGAAGATATCCTCGTAACAATTATCATTTTGCAGCTCCACTTGAATTTCGGGGATTAGCAGATTTCTCTTTTCCATGTTGCTAAAGGCCCCTCGCCATAAAAAGAACCGTATTTCAGAAGAGACCCCGACTCCTTTGAGGAACTGCTTGATCTTGAAATCCGTGCTCAAGTATCCGTGAGATACAGGTAGATTGGACGCCAGTCCTCTGAGGGCTGACTTCATGAACCCGGGCAGCGCATCGTAAAAAGAGCTCGTCTCCGCCGTCCCCGCTGAGCACCACTTTCATTTTGTGGGACGCAAATTGCGATAGAAGATAAAGAGGAAGGATGGAAGGATCCGCTAAAGGTTCATCCAAAACATCCGGCAGTCTTTCGACCATCCTCAACATTTCCTGGGCGTGAAAAATCTTGACGTGCGGCTTAATACCAAGCCCCTGAGCAATCTGTAGCGCATAACGGCTTTCATCGAATGATGGCTCGTCAAATCCTATAGTAAAGCACTCAAGCTGTTGACTAGCCCTCGCTGCAAACGCGGCAACGAGGCCCGAGTCGATGCCCCCGCTGACAAACAGCCCGACAGGCACGTCGGCCACGAGCCTGTCCCTCACCGCTTTGTCTAAGATTTCTCTTAGTTCTTCCGTATACTGCTCCTCGGTTCTGTCAGCTATCGGATAGTCCTCTATAGGGATGTCCCAGTATTTGGACAGGCTCACTTTGCCGTGGCGGTAAAGTAGATAATGGCCCGGTTCCAGTTTTTTGATCGACTTGAAGATGGTGTCCGGGGCGGGGACGTATTCGTAAGTCAGATACTTACTCAGCGATTTCAGGTCTAATTCTCTAATCATGTCCGGATGTTGAAGCAGCGCCTTAATTTCTGAGGCGAATACGATGCCGCTGGGAGTGACGGAATAATGGATGGGCTTTTTCCCGATTCTGTCCCTTCCTAAGAAGAGCGTCTTCGTCTTGTTATCCCATAGGGCGAAGGCAAACATTCCCCTGAGGCTTTCGAGACACTGCGTTCCCCTCTCCTCGTAAAGGTGGATAATGACCTCGGTGTCTGAGTTGGATCTAAATCTATGGCCCTTTTTTTCGAGTTCTTTTCTGAGATCCTTAAAATTGTAAATCTCACCGTTGAATACTATCCAGATAGTCTCATCCTCGTTCGCCATGGGCTGTCTGCCCGCAGGAGAGAGATCGATGATGCTGAGCCTTTTATGTCCGAGGCCGATGGACATTTCCGTTGAATTCTGGATCCACTCGGCTTCGTCGTCGGGGCCTCTGTGTTTCAGGGCATGGCCCATTCTTCGCAGAGTTTCTGGTTCGATGGGCTCCTTTAAGGAAATGTATCCGTAGATGCCGCACATTTACGATGCCCTGCCCAAAGCCGTGGCCATAAATCTCTATCCTAATC
>VBLN01000147.1 GCA_005878685.1 Deltaproteobacteria bacterium
CGACGCCCTATTGGTACGCCGAAGAGATGCTGGCCGAAGAACGGGGAACGCTGGTGCCGTTCCGTGATCCGGCGGCGTTGGCCGATCAAGTGATCAACCTGTTGGACAACGAGGCCAAGCGGCACGCGATGCGCAAGCGCGCCTATCTGTGTGGGCGGACGATGGTCTGGCCGCAGGTGGCACGACGCTACATGGAGAGTTTTGAACGCGCCCGAGTCGAACGCCGCCATTACAGCCCGCCCGGCTTCACGGTCAAAGCGCTGGACAAACGTCCGGGAGAACTCCCCCCGCTAAAACTCGATCACTTACGCAACATGGCGGACGAGACCGGCATGCTGCAGCACGCCATTTTCACGGTGCCCAACTACCACGAGGGCTACAGCACCGACGACAACGCCCGCGCACTGATGGTGAGCACTCTTCTAGAGGAACTCGGCAACGGCGAGGCATTGGAACTGGCCTCCCGTAATCTCGCCTTCGTCTGGTATGCCTTCAATGCTGAGACCGGACGCTTTCGCAACTTTATGGATTACCAGCGTCGCTGGCTGGAAGATAGCGGCTCGGACGATTGCCACGGCCGCACGCTGTGCGCCTTGGGCACAGTGTTGGGCCGCTCGAACACGCCAGCCTTACACAGTATGGCCGGCTGGTTGTTTGAGCAGGCCCTGCCCGCCATTGTCGCCACGACCAGCCCGCGGGCCTGGGCCTTCGCGCTCATCGGCATCCACGAATATCTACGGCGGTTTGCCGGTGACCGCGTGGCGAGCCAGGTCCGGGAGGAATTGGCCGGGCGGCTGCTGGCGTTGTATCAAAGCCACCGCTCGGACCAATGGCGATGGTACGAAGAAGTGCTCACCTATTGCAACGCCGCGCTGCCTCATGCCTTGCTCATGTGCGGCCAATCGATGCCGAATAAAGCCATGACCGAGGCCGGGCTGGAGTCGCTCAGTTGGCTGGCCGATCTGCAGCGCGCTGAAGAGGCCGGGGGTCATTTTGTCCCCATCGGATCCAACGGCTTTTATCAGCAGGGCGGTAAGCGCGCCCGGTTCGATCAACAGCCGGTGGAGGCTCAAGCCATGGTATCCGCCTGCCTCGAAGCCGCCCGGATCACCGGAGACAAGCGCTGGCGCAAGGAAGCCCGGCGCCCCTTCGAGTGGTTCCTCGGACGCAACGACCTGAACCTTTCCATCTACGACCCGATGACAGGCGGTTGCCGAGACGGTCTGCATCCCGACCGCGCGAACGAGAATCAAGGCGCGGAGTCGACGCTGGCCTTTCTCCAGGCCTTGCTGGAGCTGCGCTTGGCTGAGAATGCACTCCAATCTCTGGAGGCGCGGTCTCAATGAGCAATCAACACCCCGAGCTCTTTCGCCGGCATAAGCGCAATCCCATCTTGACCGTGGCCGATTGGCCCTATCCGGCCAATAGCGTGTTTAACCCAGCCGCCACGCTGCTGCCGGATGGAACCACCCTGCTACTTTGCCGCGTGGAGGACCGTCGCGGCCATTCTCACCTTTGTGTTGCCCGTTCCGCCAACGGTGTGGATGGCTGGCAGATTCACCCCCAGCCCACCCTGTTGGCCGATCCCGAACATTTCCCAGAAGAAGTGTGGGGCATTGAAGACCCGCGCATCACCTACCTCACTGAATTAAGCAAGTATGTCATTGTCTATACCGCTTACTCGCGCGTCGGCCCCGGCGTGTCGCTCGCGCTCACGGAAGATTTCGACCACTTCGAGCGCTATGGGATGATCATGCCACCGGAAGATAAGGATGCGGCGCTGTTCCCTCATCGTATTGGCGGCCAGTGGGCTTTGATCCATCGTCCGGTCAGCGCTCCCGGCGCGCACATGTGGATGTCCTATTCGCCGGACCTGCGCCACTGGGGCAATCACAAGCTGATTCTGGAAGCCCGGCATGGCGGGTAGTGGGATGCGAATAAAATCGATCTCTCGCCGCCGCCGATCGAAACCCCGCAGGGTTGGCTGGTGATTTACCACGGCGTGCGGCAGACAGCAGGCGGCTCCCTTTACCGGCTCGGACTAGCTCTGTTTGATTTGCACGCACCGGAGCGTTGCCTGAGACGCAGCAACGAGTGGATATTCGGCCCGGAAGAACCCTACGAGCGGCGCGGAGATGTGGACAACGTCGTCTTTCCTTGCGGCTACACCCTTGCCCCCGATGGTGACACCATCCATCTGTATTATGGCGCGGCGGATACGAGCATTGCCCTGGCCACGGGCAGTATTCGTACCATTCTAGAGTGGCTTGAACGAGACTGATAGAAAACCCGCGGCAACTATCAACTAAGGAAAAGAGAGTTTATGGGAAGGGAGACATTTAAGAAACGTCAGAAGGAAGCGGCTCGGAGAGAAAAGCAAAAGAAGAAGGCTGCCCGCCGGATGGAGCGAACGGACGAAAGGGCGATAGCCGAGAAGCAGGTTCAGAGGGAAATCGGCAGATAGCTGAATCTGTTTCTGAGCCCGAGCCAAAGACCCAAAGATGAAAAACAGCATTTCATACAAAAACTGTCTCATTCGTGGCGAATCATTTCAGCGAGAGAAAAATGGAACCTGGGTTCCTCAATATACCTTGACGCGTCACGAGACCGGAGGTCAGGAAAACGATTTTCCATCCTATCAATATCAATTCAGTGAAGCTTTCCCGACTGAAAGTGAAGCCGACGAGTATGCCCTGCAAAGAGCAAAGGAGTGGGTTGATAGGAACTGAAAAGAGATACGTCAATATCTGGGAGGTAACAGTGAAAGTCAATTATCTCGAGAGAGAAGTGCCCCCGCTTGGCTTCTTGGTGCAAGATTTCTTGAGCGGCGTTGCGGAGGTGGTGAAAGAGGGCCTCACAAGAGCTCATGTTCATCAGGACAAGGTCAGCTACTGGCAGCTCATCTTGTTGCAGAGCAAAGCGAACGGCTGTTCCTACCATGGCGAAGATCTTCCCCAGGTCCGTTGGGAGTGGCCCAAGAACACCTGGTTTCAGGAACGACTGAGTCATCGTCTCAAAGATCCCGAATTTGCGGTACAGTGAGGGAGGAACTAAACATGTCCGCGATGAGCGTCGCACCGGGTAGCAGGACCAAACTTTACTGAGGAGATGGGACGGGACGACGAAAGGAGACGAGTCGCCCCAAACGAAATGCCACTCCTCTTTCGTATTCTTTGAATATTTTGACACCGCTCGGGCCAATTGCCAGAGCGATGGCCAGAAAAATATTAATTGAGTTAAACAAACTGTTGCCTTCGAAACCTTGCGCTTTCCGACCGACTGGTTGGGCGAAGGGATCTTTTAGCACTCGGTTAAGAAATACAAGCTCTTCTTGCGTTATCTCTCCATTGAGTGCGGTCTCCTGAAGAAACTCTCTGCGACCGGGCTCTTCTCCGTTTCAAATTAAAAGGGGCAATTAGCCGATTTAATTCTTGATCCATATGATCAGCCAATAGGTTAGAGCGGAAATAGCGGCAGAGGCGGGAATTGTGAAGACCCAGGCCTGGATCATACGACCGGCCAAGCCCCACCGGACCGCTCTAAAGCTCTTGAGGGAACCGATTCCCACGATAGATCCTGCAATGGTGTGGGTGGTGCTCACGGGGATACCCAGCGCGCCAGTAATAAATAGCATTACTGCCCCACCCGTTTCGGCGCAAAAACCATCCACCGGTCTCAGTTTGATGATCCCCTCACCCATGGTTTTTACGATTCTCCACCCGCCAAAAAGAGTTCCCAAACCCATAGCCGCATGGCAGGAAATAACAACCCAGAGGGGCACATAGAACATGGGTCCTAGCATACCGGCCGAAAAAAGAAGGACCGAAATCACTCCCATCGTCTTCTGAGCATCGTTTCCCCCATGCCCCAGGCTATACAGGGCCGCGGAAAGAAGCTGACCTCTTCTAAATAAGAACCCTACTCGGCCAGGAGACCAGTTTCGAAATGTCCAGTAAACGATTATTCCTAGCATGAATCCGAGGACCAATCCCAAAATGGGAGCTAAAACAATAAAGACCACCGTTATGATGATGCCATTCCATATCAGTGCTTGAGTGCCTATCTTCACTAGGGCTGACCCGATAAAGCCTCCGATTAGGGCGTGCGAGGAGCTTGTTGGCAAGGCCCAATACCAGGTGATCAAGTTCCATAGGCAAGCTCCGATAAGGGTGGCGGCTATAGTTGCGTGATCAACAATAGCAGGATCTATAATCCCTTTCCCTATCGTGTTAGCTACGTTAAGTTTAAAGACCAAGAAAGCGATGAAGTTGAAGAAGGCCGCCCAAATGACTGCTAAGCGGGGCGAAAGCACCCGGGTAGAAACTATTGTTGAAATGGAATTGGCAGCGTCATGAAAGCCGTTAAGGAAGTCGAACGCCAGCGCTAGAGCGATAAGGAGGACAAGGCTTAAGTCCATTTTTACTTAACTGCATGGAGGTTGCACTCGCCTCCTGCCTTTACCGGCCTCGGATCAAGCAGACTCCTCCACCCTGGTTGCCCTTCGGTTCAAATCCTTATCGAACAGGATAGCCACAATCTCTTCTCTTTGAACGCTCCGAAAAGGAGGATTTCTATCACAAGCTGCAGCAGAAGCAAGCGGCCGTTATTCCGCAGCAACGACTAATTTTTCCCGGTCTCCAGTTCCAGCGCGGGGCGGTGTTACCCGATGAACGGGCGATGGTAAAGGCGCTTTTCTCAATATGGGGAGTTGTTGGCATTGCTGCTTCCTTGTGTACTTTGTTGCACGAGAATATATATCACGAATAACGCAAAGATTATGTCGAGGTGGGTCACAAGATAGCGGTCAGCGGACAGTTCCTATCAAAGGATTCCCTGCGGTACCAGCAGCTAATGGAATTCGCTCCCGTGGAATTCCGTGTGAGATTCCGATCTGCGCTAAATTGCAACACAAGTTAACGCTTGTTTTCCAATGGAAAAATTTTTTGCCACTTGCCCTCGCGGCCTGGAACAGCTCCTGGCAAAGGAGCTGCAACAACTAGAAGGGGAAAATATTCATGCCGTAGGGGGCGGGGTCGAGTTCAGCGGTCATTTCCCGCTCTGTTACCAAGCCAATCTGGAAAGCCGCATCGCGAGCCGCGTTCTGTGGCGGGTGGCAGCGGACCACTACCGCGACGAGGACGATATTTACCGCACCGCTTACGCGCTGCCATGGAACGACTGGTTTGAGCCGGCTCTCACCATACGGGTCGACGTCACGGCCACCAGGAGTCCGCTCACGAGTCTCAATTTTGTCACCCTCAAAATCAAGGATGCGGTGTGCGATAAAATCCGCCGG
>VBLN01000131.1:0-5307 GCA_005878685.1 Deltaproteobacteria bacterium
AAATCCAGTCCCAGCGCCAAATGCTCAACTCCCACCAGCTCCACCATGTAGTCGAGATGCTTGAGTAGACCCTCAACTGTAGCGTCTTTTTTTGACACCCGTTCCGGCAAGGCCAGGATTCCGACAAGACCTCCCTGGTCCGCAATTGCCTTGATCTGATCGTCCCCCAGGTTGCGCGGGTGGTCGAGCATGTCGCAAGCATTGGCGTGACTGACAATGAGCGGAGCCTGCGCCACTTCCAACGATTGGAAGAAGCCTTCGCGGTTCATGTGGGCCAGGTCCACCACCATTCCCAAACGGTTCATCTCCTTGATCACTTGCACCCCAAAGCGCGTGAGACCCCCCTTGGTGCGATTCTCCCAGACCCCATCACCGAGCTCATTCCTGAAGTTCCAGGTAAGCTGCATCGAACGTAGACCTAGCCGATAGAAGTTCCTTAGCTGATGGATGCTCCCCTGAAGCGGCATCCCCCCTTCGAAGTGAAGAATAAAGGCGATGTTCCCCGGACGAACCTTATCCGGCAGGTCGGACTTGGTCCTGATTAGAGAGATCATTCCTTCGGACTTTGGCGCCTCCTCAAGAAATATATCGATGTTTTCGAGAGCCGTCTCCAGATACCTCCCGGTATTCTGCGAGTGAGAGTAGGAATCGCCGCTGATCGCGTAGACGCAGATATTGACGCCGTTTTGAATCAGCCTTGGAGCTATGGCGTCCCGAAGCGGTGTCTGCTCCCCTATGGAGCACCGGTAAAGTAGCTCATAAACGTCTCGGTGGCCCTCCACAACGACATATCTCTCGAGTAACTCTTGACCGGTCATGACTCCTCCCCTTCAGCTTGCAGTAGTTCGAGTATTGGAGTACTAATAACCGCAAAAATAATCAGAAGCAAGTTCCCTTGGTAGCCCTTATCAGATCAGCTCCTATCTCTCGCACAATCGTCTTCTTTTCGCTCCTCTTTGTCTGCGCCTGTAAGTCATCCTCGCCAACCGCCAACGAAAGGGTCTTCCGCGTCAACCTCGGGACAGAGCCTCCCAGTCTGGATTGGTCGTTGGCCACGGACCATGTGTCCTTCAACGTCATCGCCAATCTTATGGTAGGCCTCACGGAGTTTGACAAAAATCTTAAACCGGCGCCCGTTATCGCCAAATCTTGGGAGATCCGCGACGGCGGGCGACAGATCCTGTTTCATCTGAGAGACGATGTCGCCTGGAGCGACGGGAAAAAAGTCCGGGCTCAGGATTTCGAATATTCCTGGAAGCGATTGCTCAATCCGAAGACCGCCTCGGAATACGCCTACAGCCTTTTCGACATCGTCAACGCGGAGGAATTTCATCAGGGCAAGATAACCGACGAGAGCGCCGTCGGCGTCACGGCCACCGACGACACGACGCTTGAGGTACGGCTCAAGCATCCGACTTCTTATTTCGTGGCCATCACCACCTTCGAGATCACCTATCCGCAACGCCAGGACGTGATCGAGAAATTCGGAACCAAATGGACCGAGCCCGAGAACATCGTCACCAACGGCCCCTTCCTGCTCACTTCATGGAAGCACGAGAATGAGATCCGGCTCAAGGCCAATCCCAATTTTTTTCTCGGCACGCCCGCCATCGAAAACGTCGAGATGTTCATGGTCAATGAAATGACCACGGCCCTCGCGATGTACGAGCAGGGACAGGTCGATTTTATCGACAACCACAGTATCCCAGCCCTGGAGAAGCCGCGGCTCGCCAAAGCGCCGGGTTTCAAGCGTGTGCCGCAACTCCGCGGAGAATATTACGGCTTCGCCGTCGATCGAAAGCCGTTCAATGATCCGCGCGTACGCAAGGCCTTTGCGATGGCGATCGACCGTTCCGTCTTGCCCACGCTCCTGCGCGGCGGACAACTGCCCGCGTCTTCATGGATTCCGCCGGGGATGCTCGCGCACAATCCGAAGATCGGGCTCTTGTACAATCCCCCGGAGGCGAGGAGGCTCTTGCGCGAAGCCGGCTATCCCGACGGCAAGGGCTTTCCATCCGTCACGCTCATCTACAATACGTTGGAAGACCACAAGATCGTGGCCGAGGCGGTTCAGGGAATGTGGAAGCGCAACCTCGGCGTGTTGGTTCGATTGGAAAATCAGGAATGGAAGGTGTTCTTGAAGCGGCTCCTGAACGATCCGCCGCCTATCTTCCGTTCCGGTTGGGGCGCGGACTATCCGGACCCGGACAACTTCATCAAGCTTTTTTCTTCCTACAGCCCGCAGAACTATAGCCGATGGAGGAACAGCCGCTACGACCGACTGCTGGAGCAGGCGGCACGCGAGTTGAACGAGCAAAAGCGCGTCCGGCTGTACAACGAGGCGCAGAGGTTGCTGTGCGAAGAGGACGTTCCGATCGTCCCGCTGTTTACAACGGCGGAGAGTACGGTTTTAAATCCCCGCTACTCCGGCCTGGAATATAATTCCATGGGCCGCCTGGTGCTGCGCGACGTGCGATTGAAAACCGCGACCGGCGCGAACTGAGGCGATGACAAGGCTTCCGCTTCTGATACCCCTCACCGCCCGCCGTTCGCGGCTCACCCGTTTATGCTTCGCTTTCTTCTAAGGCGTACCCTTTACGGCTTGGTCGTTCTCTGGGTGGTGGCGACCCTGACTTTCGTGTTGCTGCGTGTCCTTCCCGGCGGGCCGTTCGACAGCGAGCGGAGGCTTCCGCCGGAGGTCATGGTCAATATCGAGTCCAAATACCACCTCAATGAGCCTCTGCCGAAGCAGTACAGCCGCTATCTCACGGCCCTCCTCAAAGCCGACCTCGGTCCTTCCTTTAAATTCATCGATCGTGACGTCAAGGACATTATTGCCGACACCTTTCCCGTGTCGGCGCTGTTGGGAGTTCTCGCGCTTTCATTCGCGCTGGCTGTCTCGCTGCCGCTCGGCTTGCTGGCCGCGACCTTTCGTAACCGTTGGATCGACCGCGCCTGCGTGTTCCTCGCGACCCTCGGCATCTCGCTGCCGAATTTTGTTCTCGGTGCGCTGTTGATCTGGATCTTTTCTCTGAAGCTCGGCTGGCTTCAGGCGGCCCGGTGGGGCCAACCGAGTAGCGCGGTCCTGCCGATGATCACGCTCGGTGCCATGCCCTGCGCGCAGCTCACCTATTTGCTGCGCTCCTCGCTGCTCGAAACTCTCAACGAGGATTTCATCCGGACGGCGCGCGCCAAAGGCCTGCGCGAACCCGTCGTCCTGTTCAAACACGCGGTGCGGAACTCTCTGATTCCCGTCTTAACGCTTCTCGGCCCCCTCTTCGCGATCG
This sequence comes from Deltaproteobacteria bacterium, assembly GCA_005878685.1. GTDB lineage: Bacteria > Desulfobacterota > Binatia > UBA9968 > UBA9968 > DP-36. Next base: position 3,288 of record VBLN01000131.1, read on the forward strand.
TGGTTGCCGGCTCGTTCGTGGTGGAGTTCGTGTTCGCGATTCCCGGCATGGGCAGGTTTTTCATCACCGCCGTCACCGACCGCGACTATCCATTGATCATGGGCGTAACCGTGGTCTACACGGCGATCCTTGTTTGCGCCAATCTGATGGTCGATATCCTGTACTCGGTAGTGGACCCGAGAATGCGCGCTCACTGAGCCACGCGATGCGCAAGACGAAATGGATGCGGCAATTGCGCGACGAGTGGCGGAGAAATCCGGCCTTTCTCGTGAGCTTTGTTTTTATTTCGCTCGTGGTCCTTGCCGGCACGTTCGCGCCCGCGCTCTCGCCCTATCCGCCGGGAGGCCTCAACGAGCAACGCGTTCTCGAACGGCCGAGTCAGGACCATTGGCTGGGCACGGACGAGCTCGGACGAGATCTCTTGACACGCATTCTTTACGGCGCGCGAGTCTCGCTCGCGGTCGGCCTCGGAACGGCGTTTATTGCTCTGGTCATCGGAACGCTGTACGGCCTGGTCTCCGGTTACGCCGGCGGCGCGATGGACAATCTGCTGATGCGAGTCGTCGATATCTTCTACGGACTTCCGGACTTGCTCATTTTCGTGCTCTTGTCGCTGATCCTGGGCCGGAACATCGGTGGCGTGTTGATTGCGCTCGGGCTGATTACCTGGGTCCGCTTCGCGCGCATCGCGAGAGGACAGGTTCTTCAGGCGAAGGAGCTGATCTATGTCGAAGGGGCGCGCGCCGTCGGCGCGTCGCACGCGAGGATACTGCTGCGCCACATCCTCCCCAACATCTTCGCCCCCGTCCTGGTCACCCTGACCTTTAGCATTCCGGCCGCAATCCTCACGGAATCGACCCTTAGTTTTATCGGCCTCGGCATCAACGATCCCTACAGCGAATGGGGAACCAGTTGGGGAACGTTAGCGCAGGATGGTTGGCGCGCAATGCGGAGCTATCCGCACATTATCCTGTTTCCCGGCCTAGCGATTTTTCTCACCATCCTCGCTTTCAACTTCCTCGGCAATGGCCTGAGAGACATCCTGGACCCCAAGGGGAGATGAGCGAAAACGAATGACCAGCGCTGGCTTTAAAAACCTCGGAGGTTTGCTTTTCTAGTCGTCTCGGTCCCAATGCAAACAGGAAAAAACGATAAAATGAAGATTTCAGTTGGGATTGGGAAACTTCGGTGTCCATCGAGGGAGAGAAGTTTTTTCTTCTCTCCCTGATCGTGTTCATTCTTTAAGCGTAATCGACCCTGGAGGGAACTATGATTGAGTGGATCGCCACTAGTCTCCTCTGTCGTCCATGTCGCGCTGCCTAAGATCCGCACACTGCGCACGCTCAAACTGGCGTAGATTCGGGTCGGTAGGATTAATGGGCGGGCCATAGCGATCAACTATTTGCGCTCCTCCGGGACAATCCTGATGAACAAAGACGAACCGCTCGTGAACGTAACCAGGCAGGTCTGTCTCGTCTTTGCTGATGATCACTACGGAATCATTGGGGAGGTCCGCAGTATTGACGTCCTCAATGGATTTCACAGGTCCACCGACGTTTTGCGCAAAAGCTACTATCGGTAGAAACAAGAAAGCCACGACAACACCAAAAATGCCAATTTTCATAGATACCTCCTATGAGATGAATTAAATTTACCCCTCCAGGGTTGTTTCTAAAATCTACGTAAAAATTCCATGTTGTCAATTCTCTACATTGCATTTAACCAACACTTAACAAAATTTGGTACCAAGGTTGGATGAATCTAGTGCTATCGTAGGAGTCTACTGCTAAAGTTGTATACTATCGATTCCTAAAACACTTATACCGTCTGTCGCGTAACTGACACAGATCCCAATGCCGAAAGGGTTGTGAAGCGATCAACTTGTGCGGACTCGCACTCACTATACGCAGCTTAGAATTATAAACGTTTGGTGCTGGATTGCCGTTGAAATAAAAATGACAAAAATCCTGGCTTTGATATCGAAGGCGCTTGGAGTGTTCTAATTCCCAAGCCGTTTGAG
>VBLN01000131.1:5375-10805 GCA_005878685.1 Deltaproteobacteria bacterium
TATTTTCTCGAATCAGCAATTACTGGCCGACATAGAAATACGCCTGGCACTGTTTTTCGCATTGCTTCTTCGGATCAATATCGACAGCGGCATCAAAAACCGTACGCTTAGGCGCTTTGCCTAGATACATGGAAACCACAGGTCCCGGCCATTCCTCAAGTTAAAGCCATTCGTTGCCTTCGACAGATCGTCTTGAGCATTGTTTCCAGACCGAGCTTGCGCAATGTAGAGTAAAAGGATGCGGATGCGGTACAGACTGGGGGACGCAAACTGCGCAGCCTTGGAGAAGTCTGCTACTGATGCTGTAAACTGGCCTTGATAGAACCGCACGAGTCCCCGGTTGTGGAAAGCGTTGGCACGGTTCGGGCTCAGGCGGATCGCCTGATCGTAGTCCTGAATCGCTCGATCATAATCCTCTTTCGACCGATAAGCGTTACCCCGGTTGTAAAAGGCATTGGCATTGTTCGGATTGAGTTGGATTGTCTGGCTATAGTCCTGAATCGCTCGATCATAATCTCCCTTGAGCCCATAGGCGACGCCGCGGTTGGAAAAAGCATCCGCATGGTCCGGCTTCAGCCGGATTGCCTGGTCATAATCCTGAATCGCTCGATCGTAATCTTCCTTCTCATTGTACGCGTTGCCGCGGTGGTAAAAGGCCCGAGCCAGCTCTTTCTCTGACAGTTGTGACTGGCCCGCGTGCAGTAATGGACAGATAGATCCGGACTGCGGGATTCATAGCACTTCTTGACATCCTCATTTGAAGTTGGTTTGCCTACCGCCCAAGCCGGTTCGCTTACTGCCAGTAATGGAAAACTCAGAATCGCCAATGAGCAGGATAAACCTCCGTTAAAATAGGGGCTGAATCGAAGGACCTTCGTGTCACCGTCCTCTCGGCTGACCGGCTCAAGCATGATCACAGTTTTCCCTTTCCACAATCGGGTATGGGCAATTCAGAATCCTCGTTATTTAACACCATTTGAAAACGATATAGTGCCGTGACAAGGGGGCTGTCAAGCATGAGAAATACCAATTTTACAGATTAATTCCGTGGTAGAAAAATTATCGCCTCTAACGCTCTTGGCAGCTGCCTGAGAGACATTCTGAGCCTCAAGTTAAGACCAAGAGAAAATCGATAATCTTTCTTGCCGCAGTTGAATTAGATTGTTGCAGAGAACGAAGCTCCATGGCATCGCCTTTGCATTTTCTTAAGCTGTCCACGCTTTATGGAACAACTCGATCCAAAATGTAACTTCTGCGGACACCGAAAGTGCAAGATGTGCCGAGAAGTGTCCGTTTCGAACCTGGCTTGTTGCCGATGCATGATCAGAGCAGTCAAACGCCTCGAACAGCTAGCTAGAGGAGGAATGGAGCGCCCGGAGAAGGAGCGTGAGCAGATCCCGTTAGACGAGTCTGAAAAGCTTCCAGATTTTGGTCGCTTGCGTCCCAAAGGGTCCTGATCGGGATACAACGTCTGCCGGTCTGAGATAGCGAATCTTGAAAGACCAGATAACCAAGTCGGCACTCGCCACCATAAACTCTGCTAGTAAGGTGAAAGCACTGCTGTCCCATGGACCGGCCCGGCTGCCCTCCGGATAGCCCGAAAGACTCCCACGTGATCCTCCTGGCCATTGGGGGCATGTGAGTTCCCTCGACGATTTGCTTCAAAGTCGAAGGCCAGGATCTATAGCTCGACCTGCTAAAAGCATAGAGAAACAAGCCCTATATTTCCGCTTCGTTCCAGCTAAACCCTAACCACGTATTAATGGCGGCGAGGCCATCCGCCAGATTTGTACGACTTAGTTTGGAAAAAGTTGGCTTTTATGACCGGTTTTATCACCATTCTTGACTTTGAGGGAGATCGAGTGTAAATAAAGACCTATAAGGTCTAAGAATTAAAAACGACTCTAACCCCTTGGAAAGTTGAGGAGGGAAAATGGCTAAGACCTTTAAGCAGATTATGGATGATGCGCGCAAGGAAGTGCGCGAGATCTCGGCCCAGGAAACCAAAGATCTCCTGGCGAGGGACGGGAAGCACGTCCTGCTGGACGTTCGGGAGAAAGACGAGTACCGAGAGGGACACCTGGAAGGCGCCGTGTCGTTGCCTCGGGGATTTCTCGAGATCAAAGTTGAGACGACTATCCCCGAAAAATCTACGCCCATCATTGCGTACTGCGCCGGCGGAGTCCGTTCGCTCTTAGCGGCTAAGGCTTTGAAGGAAATGGGATACCAAAATGTCATCTCCATGTCTGGCGGGTACACTGCGTGGAAGACAGCGGGATACAAATGGGTCCAGGACCATCAATTCACCCCAGAGCAGGCAACTCGCTACAGTCGCCACTTTCTCCTTCCGGAGGTTGGCGAAGAGGGCCAGGCTAAGTTGCTTAAGGCAAAAGTGCTCATGGTAGGCGCCGGAGGCCTTGGCTCTCCGTCCGCTTATTATTTGGCCGCAGCCGGCGTGGGGACCTTGGGTATCGTCGACAATGACGTCGTGGATTTGTCCAATCTGCAGAGACAGATCCTTCACACTAATGATCGGGTCGGCATGCCCAAGACCGAATCGGCGAAACTGACTCTTCAAGGGCTCAATCCTGATGTTCGCGTTATTCCATACCAGGAAAAACTGACCTCGCAGAACATCATGGAGATCATCAAGGACTATGATATCATCGTAGACGGATGCGATAATTTTCCCACTCGCTATCTCGTCAATGACGCGTGCGTCTTGGCCAAGAAGCCCAATGTCCATGGCAGCATCTTCCAGTTTGAAGGGCAAGCGTCGGTTTTTTATCCGGGCAAGGGTCCCTGCTACCGTTGTCTTTATCCGGAGCCGCCTCCACCCGAAATGGCCCCAAGCTGCCAGGAGGCCGGGGTGCTGGGCGTTCTGCCCGGGCTCATAGGGACAATTCAGGCTTTGGAAACGATCAAGCTCATCCTTGGAAAGGGTGACACGCTGGTGGGACGACTCCTATGCTTTAATACGCTCACCATGGAGATCACTACGCTTAACCTCAAGGCCGACCCCGCATGTCCCATGTGCGGCGAGAGACCAACGATTCATAGCTTGATAGATTACGAGGAGTTTTGTAATCTTCGCGCCGCCCACGCAGCTTAGTAAAGGATAAGGGCTAAAGGCTGAAAGCTCACATTCCGACGCTCTTCTTTAAGGCGATAATCTCCGCCGGCAAAAGCAGGCGCGCTTGCCCTGGAGCCAGAGGTCCAAGCCGAATTGGGCCGAAGCGGACCCTCATCAGCTTCTCTACGAAGTAACCCAGCGCTTGAAACATCCTTCGCACTTCCCGATATCGTCCCTCATGAATCTCTACTTCGACCCAAGCATTCTTCTTTAAGGCCTGCACGATTTTGACCCGCGCAGGAGCTGTGATTCCATCCTCGAGTCGAATACCTTTGCGCAAGAGCTCCAGCTCTTTCTCGGAGGGGCAGGCGTTGAGCTTGACCCGATAGGTTCTCTTAATTCCGTAGCGCGGATGGGTCAGCCGCTGCGCCAGTTCGCCGTCGTTGGTGAGCAGCAGCAGGCCCGAGGAATTAAAGTCCAATCTTCCCACAGGGAAAAGACGCCCTCTCTTGCCGAGCGGCTCCAGCCAGTCGCCCAGGCTGGGACGGCCTTCGGGATCGTGCATTGAGGTGATCAATCCTTTAGGCTTATGAAATAGATAGTAAAGAGGAGAAGGCTGGCGGATGAGTTTACCGTCGACCTTGATCTTGTCCCTCCGCGGATCGGCCCGAGCGCCCAGTGTGGCCACCGCTCCATTAACGGTAACCCGCCCCTCCTGAATGAGCCGCTCCGCCTCCCTCCGGGAACTCAAGCCAGCGCGCGCTAGGATCTTCTGGAGGCGTTCCTTTCCCTCAATCGTCGTTCGATTCTTGACGCGGCTCATTCTCGGCTGGTTGCGCAAGCGTCATCTCTGCCATCTCTTTGAGCGTGGGAAGATGGGTAAGATCCTTTAGATTAAACGTCTCTAGAAACTCAGAGGTCGTGCCATAGAGGTAGGGCCTGCCTGGAACATCCTTCCGAGCAACGATCCGTATCAGCCGCCGCTCTAAAAGTGTCGAAAGCACTCCGTCGACATCCACCCCTCGGATCGCTTCGATCTCGCCTCGGGTGATCGGCTGTTTGTAGGCGATGATCGCAAGGGTCTCTAATGTTGGCCTGCTCATCCGCGCCGGCCTCCCCTGGTAGAGGCGCTTGATCCAATCGGCGTGCTCCTTGGGCGTCCGCATCTGAAAGCCGCCCGCCACTTCAACCAGGCGAAAGCCCCGTCCTCCGGCCTCATATTCAGACTGGAGCTCTCTCAACCCCTCGCTGATCTCCTTTCGATCCACCCCCTCCAAGACCTCCACCAACTGATTGACCGACACCGGGGCGTCCGCCACAAAGAGCAGGCTCTCAAGGAGAGACTTTAGTCGCTCACGTTCCATGCTCCTCCCCTTCGATTTTCTCACCGGCCACCCGGTTTTGGACCTCTTCTAAAGGCGCCGCCAGCTCGAGCAGGATGGGACCGACGCGTTCTCCCTGCGTCACCCGGATGGCGCGAATCCGCACCAGCTCCAACATCGCAAGAAAAGTTACCACGACCTCCAGTCTCGAGCTCGCGCTTTCAAAGAACAACTGAAAAACGACTTTTCCTTTTTGATGCAGTTCGTCCAGAAGGCCTTGCATCTTCTCACGCAGCGATATCCTTTCCAGAATCACCTCGTGGACATCTTCCTTGGGAAGGCGGTCTAGGACCCGCCGCAAGGCGGAAAGCAGGTCAAAAAGCGAAACCTCCTCGAACCCGACCGTTCCACTCTCGTCGGGAGGCTGCGGCGACCGGGCAAAGACATCTCGCTTGAGGATCTCTCGCCTTTCGAGCTCCTCCGCCGCCTCTTTGAATCTCTGGTACTCCAACAACTGACGCATCAGCTCTTCGCGAGGATCGTCTCCCTCCTCTTCATCCTCTTCGTCATCTCCGGGCGGAAGGAGCATCCTCGACTTGATGTGCATGAGGGTCGCCGCCATAACGATAAACTCCCCGGCGACGTCGAGGTTTAGACTCTGCATGAGCTCCAATGTCGCTAGATATTGCTCGGTAATGATTGCGATCGGGATGTCGGTGATGCTAACCTCGTTTTTCTTGATCAAATGGAGGAGCAGATCCAGGGGACCTTCGAATAACTCTAATTGAACCTTGGTCGTCACAGCCCTACCGCGGCGCGAACCTCACCCATGGTGTCGGACGCTCTCTGCTGCGCAGTGCGGTTTCCGGCGGCGAGAACATCTTCTACTTCAGAGGGCTGCTTTTCATACTTCGCCTTCTTCTCTCTGAACGGCTCCAGCTCTTTAATCACGTGCTTGATCATCATCTTCTTGCATTCGAGGCAACCGATCCCTGCCGTGCGACAGCTTTTGGAGACGAAATCGATCTCGTCAGG